>SOKM01000003.1 GCA_004375785.1 Candidatus Cloacimonadota bacterium
ACCCATCTACTCATATACCCATCTACGGGGCTATAAGAGAAAATGAGATTGCTTTCCTTCGCTTAGGCTCAGGACAGGCTCCGCGGAGTTTACCCTGAGCCTGTCGAAGGGATACTCGCAATGACGCGTAAAAAAAAATACTATGTTAATTGAAAAAATACGTAATGGATTGAGCAAGACCAGAAATAAATTGCAGGAGGCATTCCTTTCTGTTGGTATCTTTTTTGATAAAGATTTCGAAAAAAGTGTCCCGCGATTAGAGGAAATTTTGCTTTCCTCAGATTTTGGAATAAAGGCAACCGACAAAATTATCAAACGTTTAAGGGAAAGAAGGGCTGAATGTAGAGCAAAAGAGCTTCTCATTCCCCTCCTCTCCCAAATCCTTATCGATATACTAAACAAGGCAGAGAAAAAAAGGGGAGAAATTTTTCCACCCCTGACAATACTTACAGTAGGAGTAAATGGAACGGGAAAGACCACATCCCTTGCAAAACTTGCAAAGGTCTTTAAGGATAGAGGAGAGAAGGTGCTTCTCGTAGCTTCAGATACATACAGAGCCGCAGGTGTTGAACAACTGTTCCTCTGGGGAAAGAGGGTTGGTGTTGATGTTTTGAAATCACAGACAGGACAGGACCCCGCTTCTGTTGCTTTCGATGCAATTGAGTCGGCTTTGTCTAAAGGATACACAGCAGTTCTTATTGATACTGCAGGAAGAATACATACAAAGAAGAATTTAATGGAGGAACTAAAAAAAATAAAAAATGTCCTGAGTAAAAAAAGAGAAGACCTGCCTCAGGAGATATTTCTCATTCTTGACGCAACTACAGGTCAAAATGCACTCTCTCAGGTACAGATTTTTTCTGATACTATAGATGTAACTGGAATAATCCTCACAAAGATTGACGGAACTGCAAAAGGTGGTATTGTTCTTGCCATTGCTCTCGAACTTGGAATTCCAATAAGGTATGTTGGAATTGGTGAGGGTGTCGACGACCTGATTGTGTTTGAACCAAACCTCTTCGTCCAATCTTTACTTGAAGGAATAGTCCTTAAATGAAAAGAATATTTACGCCTCTTTTCCTCGCAATTTTTTGTGGGTTGTTTATTTTTATTATAACATCAGTTTTTATTTACCTCTATTATCCTCTCGAACTTAAAACTTATGACCTGCGTATATTTTTAAGAACAAAAAAACTTCCCTTTGATAATATAGTCATTGTGGATATTGACGATTACAGCATTCAGAAACTTGGGAGGTTTCGGAATTGGCCAAGATGGTATTACGCATCAGTTGTTGATTATCTTACCGAAGAAAAAGTAAAGATGATAGGGATAGATATGCTTTTCGTCCAGCCGGATACAATCTCACATTCTTTAATAAACATTTACCAGGAGAAAAAGGAAAAAGAGGTAAAAGAGGAACTTCAAAAACGAGGCATTAGAGCAAACAGCAAGGAAATTATAGATATTGTTCTAAAGAATCTTGGATTTGATGAAGAACTCAAGACTTCAATAAAAAAATCAAGGAGGGTAGTTCTTCCTCTTGCAATCATCAAATCTTCCGATGTCAAGGAAGGCGATTTGAAAAGTGCAAGAAAATTCTCATACAAATTTTCATATAAAATTCGAAGTTATCTGCCTCAAGGTGACGGTATTGCAGCCCCAACAAAGACATTAATAGAAGGAGTAAAAGACATTGGTGTTGTAAATACTGATAGTGATATAGACGGTCTAATCAGAAAGATTCCTCTTTTTTATAAATATAGGAATGAAACATATCCATCGTTTTCTTTTATAATCTTTTTACATTCTTTAAGACTCGATGCAAAGAAGATAAAAATTATTCCTAACAAATATGTCAGCATTGGAAAATATAGAATCCCTGTGGATAAAGAAGTAAGAATGCTTATTAATTTTCTTGGCAGACCTTTCAGTTTCCGTTATATTTCATTCTATGATGTTCTGACGAAACGCGTAGGAAGTGGATTCTTTAAGGGAAAAATTGTTCTTATAGGTTCTTCTGCTGTCGCTCTGAGTGACCTGAAACCAACACCCGTCTCAAGAAACCTTATGCCAGGTGCAGAAATACATGCAAATGGGCTATACACTCTGATGAATAAAGGTTTTATAAATTATCCAGGAATCCCCGTAACACTACTCTTAATTCTTACCCTTTCAATTATAACATCTTATCTTGCATCAAAGTTAAAACCCTGGTTAAGCCTGATTTTAATAATAATCGTTTTTATTGGTTTTCTTTTCACCTGTGATATTCTTTTTGATATAAAAAATATCTGGCTTGAAATTATCCGGCCATCATATGCACTCGTTTTCACCTACCTGGTTGCAATCGGTTATAGATATGCCATAAGTGAGAGAAGTAAGAGAGAATTAAGAAAGATGTTCGACCGTTATGTTTCAAAGGAAGTGGTTGAGAAAATCATTTCGAACCCGCTTCAGTTGAAACTCGGTGGTGAAAGGATAGACATTACTGTCCTCTTCTCTGACATAAGGGGTTTTACAAGTATGTCCGAATCAATGCAACCGGAAGCAGTTGTGAGCATACTGAATGATTATCTGACTACAATGACAGACATAATTCTTGGCTGTGGAGGAACAATTGATAAATTTATAGGGGATGCTATAATGGCTGTTTTTGGTGCCCCCGTTCCATACGAAGACCACACCTACAGAGCAGCAAAGGCAGCAGTTGAGATGAGGAAGGCACTAAAGAAATTATGGGAGAAGTGGGAAATGGAGGGTAAACATACCTTTGACATCGGAATAGGGATAAGTTCAGGGGAAGCAATCGTTGGGAATATCGGCTCAGAGAGAAGAACTGAATATACTGCAATAGGTGATATTGTCAACCTTGGGGCGAGAATTGAACCACTGAATAAGGAGTTCAACACCCATATTCTTATAACTGAATCAGTATATGAGAGAATAGCGTCGAAAGTAGAAACGATTGAGATTGGAGAAATACATGTCAGAGGTAAAAAACAAAAGGTTCGTCTCTATGAACTAACCGGAATCAAAGAAGAATGATAAGGTTAAAACTACCAAATTTTGAAGGTCCACTCGACCTACTTCTCTATCTCATCAGGAAGAACGAACTGGATATAAAGACAATTTCGTTAGCACAGATTACTCGTGAATATCTTGAATACATTACAATGCTTCAGGAAATAGACCTTAATATCGCTGGTGAATATATTGTAATGGCCGCCACACTGCTCAAGATAAAAGTCAGGTCTATCCTGCCTCACCCAGAAATAACAGAAATTGTAGAGATGGAAGATGAAGCTGAAAATCTTGTAGAAAGAATAAAGGAGTATGAAAAATTCAAAAATATAGCACTATTTTTAAGTGAAAAGGAAAATAAGGCTATGAGATGTTTTCCAAGGGGAATTACCTTTGAAAGAAAAATAAATATAACGGGGTTAAATATCCTGACTTACAAGGAAATAGAGAGTATTCTCCTGGATATACTGAAACGAACGAGGACTCGTCCCATCTATTTCCTCAAAGGAACAAGGTTTGATATTAAAAATAAGATGGAATATATCTTACAAAAGATTGGTGAAAAGAGTACTCTTCTGTTCAGTGATTTGATAGAGAGAAAGGAGATAGGAGAGATTATTGAAACCTTCATTGCAGTTCTGGAGCTTGTCAAATTGCATAAGCTCAAACTTGTTCAAACGAAAAGTTTCGGGAGGATAAGACTTTATGACACTTCCACAGAAATGGCATATAGTTAATTTTGCTCGAGAGAGAGTAGAAGAAATTCAGAAAAAATACGATTTCTCGATTAACTTCTCAAAAGTGCTTTTAGAAAAAGGGATTGAGACAGAGAAAAAAATAAAAAGACTTCTCTCTCCCGGAATCGAACACCTTCATCCATCTTCGCTACTTCCAGATATTGAAGTTGGTTTTGAAAGGGTAAGCAAAGCGATAAAAAAGCAAGAAAAAATTTTTATATGGGGTGATGAAGATACAGACGGGATTACAGCGACTGTTTTTTTATTTGAACTTCTGAGTAACCTGAATGCTGATGTTTCCTATCACATTCCTAATAGGAAGATTGAAGGAATAGGCTTGAATATCCCCGGTATAAAGAAAGCCAGAAAAATGGGTTGTTCATTAATAATAACAGTCGATTGCTCTTCATCTGATTATGAAAAAATTTCAGAAGCGCAAAAGATGGGGATTGATATTATCGTTACAGACCACCATGAGGTATTAACAGATGGCAATAAAGATTTCCCTTTAATAAACCCAAAGAGAACTGACTCTTCATACCCTTTTCGTGAAATAGCTGGAGTAACTGTTGCCTTTAAGTTCGGCTGGTTTATCGCTGAAAGGCTGCTTTCATTAAATTGTAAAGAATGGGAAAGTATTATGAAGGATTGGTATCCTTTGATTTTTCTTGGAACCTATGCAGATAGGGTTCCCTTAAAAGATGAAAACTGGATCCTATCACGACTTGGTTTCAAATCCTTCTCTGAAACGAAAAGGTTAGGAATCAGAATTTTAACAGAGATGATATGTAAAAACCAGTATTGTGACGAAGGAATGATCCATAGGATGATTTCAGTCTTTTCAGCTGCAAAGACAAAAGGATGGGAAGATAATATTGGTTTCAGGATATTTACGGAAAACAATGAAAATTACCTCACGCAAACTATTACTCACCTGATAGCCGAAAGTGAAGATTGGCATTCGCTTGCCAATGAAAATTTTAGAAGGATTTTAGCCTCAATTAATGAAAACACAAAACAAAGAATAATTTTTGTTTACGAGCCTAAAACCTCTTATATCTATCTCGGTTTTTGTGCGTCTCGATTAAAAGAGAGGTTTAATCGACCCGTTGTCGTTATGTCTGATAGGGATAATTATATAATTGGTGAGGCACGGGCTCCACAGGGATTTAATATTCATAAACTTCTTTCTGAACAAAGACCGCTTTTTCTTTCCTTCGGAGGTCATAAGCCTGCCTGCGGTTTTACAATAAAAAGGGAAAATCTGGATACATTAAAAAAATCACTGGTTCAGAATTGTCCTGAAATAATAAGTGAGGATGAAAAAAGAAATGAGATGCGAATACTAAATGTGCTTCCAATCGAGAAGATTACAAAGAAAATAAAAGATGAGATTCTACTCCTTTCTCCCTTTGGTCAGGGTAATCCTCCACCACTTTTTCTTGCTCAGAATGTCCCTCTCTCAAAAGGTGTATATACATATGAAATTCCCGAGACAGGAGAATCGAAAAGAATTGAAATAAAAAGCGATTGCCAAACCTGGGTTGGGATTGATGGCAAACCTGTAATACTTGACATTGTATATTATATAAATAATGCCGGTGTTCCCACAATTGCCGATGCAAGACCATCTATATTCAATGAATAAACTGTATATCACTCTCTTTTTACTCCTCTTTTACAATGCGGCTTTTTCACACGAAAATGACCTATGGGATTTTTCGAAAAAGAAACATGAGGAGAGAGAAAAAACAAAATTTTCAACCGTTCAGGTTCTCTTTTTTGGAACAATACGAGTATATCAAACCTTGCTTTCCGACCAACAAGGCGATGTATGTAATTTCACCCCATCCTGTTCACACTTCGCCCAACGGGCAATAAAAAAAGAGGGCGTTATTCAAGGTTCTCTTATGGCTATTGACCGCCTTCAAAGATGCAACCCCTGGGCATGGAATCATCTCGACAAATATTATAAAGTAAAGTGGGAAAAGGCTCGAGGGTACAAACTGTGTAACCCACCGTGATTATGACTCCTTTCTATCTCTCTTTTTCTTAAGAAGATCTCTATCTGCCGTTCTTATCAACTCTTCAGAAGTTCTTCCGTCCTGAGGAAAAGAAGCTTCACCAATTGTTACCATCAATGAAATCTTTTTCTTCGATAGTCTAAACGTATGTTGCTTTAACTTTTTCCTTATCCTTCGAGAGACATTTGAAGCGCTGTCTTTATCTGTTTCAGGCAAAACAATTACGAACTCGTCACCACCATATCTCGAAACTGTATCTACCTTCCTTGAGTTTTTAACAAGAAATTGCCCATATGCCCTTAGAAGCTCATCGCCGAGAAGATGTCCGTATCTATCATTATATATCTTAAAATTGTCAATATCAATAATAAAAATCGAAAAATTCAGTTTGTATCTCCCTGCACGCTCTATCTCAAGTTTAAGAACATTGTAAAGGTGTCTGATATTATAAAGCTCAGTCATCGGATCTGTTATAGCCATTTTGAGGGTTTCTTCATAGAGCCTGCTGTTTTCAATAGCAACTGCTGTCTGGTTAGCAATTGTGTGAAGAACCCTCATATCGTCCTCATCATATACAAATTCTTTTTCATAATCCTGAACCCCAATAACCCCTAATACTTTCTTTCCATAAAGAATGGGAACACCAAGCCAGCATTTTGCAGGTCTTCCAAGCGCTTTTATTCCTAATTTATCTGCCCTTTTACGCAGATTATCGGATAAAAGAAGAGATTTCTGTTTTCTAATTACATACTCTGTTAATCCTTTTTTAAGTTCTCGTTTTCTTCTTTTTATCCTTTTCCCTTCTTCAACATAGACTATGAAACTTATCTCGTTCTGTTTCTTATTGTAAAGAGCAAGATAAAAATTCTCTGTTTTCATTATTTTTGATGTCTCCCCATAGACAACTTCAACAAGACTTTCAAAGTCTGACACTGAGGAAATCTTTTGCCCTATGAGATTTAACGCTTCAAGCGCCATCATCTTTCTTCTCCAATCCTCGAAAAAGGTGGCATTCGATATTGCAACGCTGGAAAAGTTTGCAAATATAGAAATAATCTTTTTTTCTTCATCTGTAAAATTATGAGGTTTTCTGAAATATATGTTAATAGTTCCAATATTTTTTTGGTGAGAAGAGATAGGTAAAGAGATTACAGATATGAGTCCCTCTTTTTTTATCCAGGGAAGAGAAAATTTATCTTTCTTATCGGTAAAATATTCTCTTGCATCAGGTATATATAATGGTTTGCCGCCTAAAACAACTTTACCTGATAGTTCGCCGCCAACCTTAACCTTTACCACCTTTACATATTCTATGCTCAGGTTATAACTTGCTCTGATTCTTAATTCTTCAGTTCCTTTCTCAACCAACAGTATTGCGGATGCATCAGCATCTAAAACGACGGTTGCTTTCTCTGCTATGACATTGAGAACACTTTGAAGTTCAACCGATGAAAAGATTGACTCAACTATCTCTGAAAGAAACCCAAAATCTCCTAAGATCTTATTTTTCATCAACTCTCTCCATCATATTCGTAATGAACTCAACGACATCATCCTTATTTTTGTGAAAACGAATATATATACCCCTGAAATTTTCCAATCTCGTCGGCTTTCTGAAGGGGCTTAAAAAGACTCCATTTTTATCTACATAAAAACTTTTATAATATTCCCATCTCTTTTTTTGTTTTGTGAAAAGTGAATTTACTACAATTCCATCCTTTGTTATTTTATACTTCGTAGGAAGAAAATATGGAAGTATAGAACCACCGATAAGAACAAGTGAAAGAATAAACCAGCCCGCTCCCCAGAAAAGGAAAATAATGACCCATATAACAACAGGAACAACAATTGCAATAATATTTCTTCTCCCTCCAATCTTAAATGGTAGTGATGTCCATTTAATCATAATAGGTCGTTCAGTGCTTTTCTTAAAAGTTTGTATACTTCATCGAGGGAAAAAGAAAGTATTTTTGTATCAGTAAGAACAGGCATAAAATTTGTATCACCATTCCATCTTGGAACAATATGGATATGAAGATGATCCTCGATACCAGCACCAGCTACCCTCCCGAGATTCATTCCAAGATTAAAGCCATCTGGTTCTAAAGAAGCCTTGAGAATTTTTACTCCCAGGGTCAGGCTGTCAAATAGTTCTTTTCCAACTCCTGAGTCAAGAACTTCAATAAATCCAGTATGTCTATATGGAGCAACCATAAGGTGTCCATTGTTGTAAGGAAAAATATTCATAATTATAAAAGTCCTTTTCCCTCTGTAAAGAATGTAATTTTCCTCATCCTTTTGCTTCTTTAACCTGTTGCATAGTATGCAACCTTCTTCCTTATCCTTATTTAATATATACTTACTGCGCCAGGGCGCCCAGATTTTATCCATAATCACTCCTTAAATACT
>SOKM01000349.1 GCA_004375785.1 Candidatus Cloacimonadota bacterium
AATCATAACTGCTTCATGGATTAAATCAGCCGCCTGAGGTGCCAGGATGTGAATACCTACTATCTCCTGAGTTTTGTTGTCAATTACGACTTTTATCGCTCCTCTTGTGTCTTTTATTGCCTGTGCCTTGGGCACTAATTCCATGGGAACGGTGTTGCATCTACAATTTATTCCCTTCTCAGTTGCCTGTGCATCGGTTAATCCAACTCCTGCAAGCTGAGGATCGGTAAAAACTGCATGGGGGACAACTCTATAATCCATCTTCATCTTATTGCCTGAAATTGAGTTGCTGGCTGCAACCATACCTTCCTTGGCTGCGACGGTTTCAAGCATTGGCTCACCCGTTACATCCCCTGCAGCCCAGATGTTTTCACGCGCCTGCATCTCCTCATTGACAATCACCTCACCTTTCTTGCTCAGTTTAACCCCGAGTTTTTCCAACCCTAATTTAAAAGTATTGGCGCTTCTTCCTGTTGCAACTAGCAACCGCTGTGCTTTTAATATTTTTTCCTTCCCTTCAACCTCTGCCTTTACAATTATTTCTTTTCCCTCCTGTTTAACACTTTTAATTGCACCTCTTGTCCAAATTTCTATTCCCTCATCCTGTAGATATCTCTGGAGCAGATTGGAAAGTTCAGGCTCCTCTCTTGGGACTATTCTTTCTCTTCTTTGCAATAGATAAACCCTGGTTCCAAATCTTGAAAACATCTGAGCAAATTCTGCCCCTAACGGCCCTCCACCAGAAATAATCATTGATTCAGGTAATTTCTTCAACAGAAGTGCTTCAATATTTGTTAGATAGGCAACTTTTTCTATACCTTCAATCGAAGGCACGAATGTTGAGGAACCAGTGGCAATGATGAACTTGGCAGCATTGTAAATTTTCCGATTCACTTGGATTTCGGACTTAGAAATAAATCGGGCATTGCCCTCGATAAACTCAACGTGGGATAATCCATTTAATACTTTCTTGTATTTTTCGTCTCTTAATCTATCAAGCAGTTTGTTTTTTTCCTCCATAATTCTCTTGAAATCAAAGGATACTGATGTCTTTAATCCTTTGAGATTATTTGTCTTTCCTCTGTGTATTACTTCGCCCACATGTAATAAATGTTTGGTTGGCAGACAACCGACATTTACACAGGTTCCACCAATTCCGACGGTATTGTTATTTATCATCAATGTGTTAGCCTTTAGTTCATTTGCTTTCATGGCTGCGCCAAATCCTGCTGCCCCTCCGCCCAGGATAATCAAGTCAAATTTTTTCACTCTTGTCTCCTAACTTTACTGTTTAATAACCTTATAACCAGATTTATTTATCGATTTCACCATGTCATTTATATTAACTTTGCCTTTTTCAAACTTAATAATAACTTCTCCCTTTTGATGGTCGGCTTTCACTTTTATTATACCATCGAGTTTTTTGACTGCATTTTCAATATTGAATTCACAATCAGAACATGTCATTCGTTCTACAGGAATTATAACTTCTGATATTTCGCCCTTCATTTGATTGTTTCCTGAACTGGTGTTCAGTGAACCAACCAGGGTAGGGAATGCCATGAAAAACACAATTAATATCGTTGCAGCCCATAAAGAAATTTTATTCCATTTGGGAGCTCTGCGGATTTTACAGGTTCCATCATCGCATCTAACCTTCCTTTTCTTATAAGTTAGATAAAAAGCAAGACCAAGGAAGACACCTGTCATCCCCATAAAATAATGACGAAGATTTGCAAACTTTGAAAATAAACCAGCACCCCCTACACCCAGTACGGCCAGAACAGCGGGACCAATACAGCAGATATGAGTTATTATTGCTAGAATAATTGATCCAAAAATAGGAAGACTCGTCAATTTCTTGTCTCTCTGGCTTTTTGCATTCATTGGTTTTATCTCCTTTCCTTGGTATCCAGCGCCTCCAGTATCGGGCATTTACCGGCTGGCCCACTTCCTTGGCACGATGCCCTCAATTTCGTAAGTGCTTCCTTTATCCTCTGGAGAGCATGGATCTTTTCTTTTATATCGGCGATCTTGATCTCTGCCATTCTCTTAACATCAGCACAGCTGGTATTCGGGTCAACTCGCAAAGAGAGGAGTTCTGAGACCTCTTTTAGAGAGAATCCCAGCTCTTTAGCACGCTTAATGAACTGTATGCGTGCGATGCTGTCCTGGGAGTAATGCCGGTAACCTGACTCGCTGCGATGAGGCTCAGGCATAAGTCCTCGCCGTTCGTAATAACGAATTGTTTCAACGTTCACGTGGGCTTTTTTGGCCAACTGACC
>SOKM01000137.1 GCA_004375785.1 Candidatus Cloacimonadota bacterium
ATATGTAAAAATGAATCGACCAGAGGTTCTCAATGCGCTCAACAGCGAAACTTTCCATGAACTCTATGATGCCTTTACTAATATAGAGAAGGATAATGAGGTAAGGGTTGTGGTTATTACAGGTGAAGGAAAGGCATTTGTAGCAGGTGCAGATATTGCAGAGCTTGCAAAGATGAGTCAGTTAGAGGCAAGGGAGTTCTCGCAACTCGGACAGAGGGTTTTTGACAAAATAGAAAATCTGGATATTCCTGTAATTGCAGCAGTGAATGGATTTGCACTCGGTGGTGGCTGCGAGTTTGCTATGTCCTGTGATATTAGATGGGCAAGTGAAAAAGCAAAATTCGGTCAGCCTGAGGTAGGGCTTGGTGTTACACCAGGATTTGCGGGAACACAGAGACTTGCAAGGATTTGTAGCCCTGCTATTGCTAAAGAACTTATATTTACGGGTAATCTTATTGATGCAAAGAAGGCACTGGAAGTCGGCCTCGTTACGAATATTCTTTCTCCTGAAAGCTTACTTGATGAAGTGAAGAAACTTGCTGAAAAAATAGCATCTCAGGGACCTGTTGCTGTAAAACTTGCAAAACAGGTTATAAATAGAGGATTTGATTCAAACTTTGCGACAGGCAGTGCTTATGAATCAGAGGTGTTTGGCTTATGTTTCTCACATCCGGAATCCAAGGAAGGACTTACCGCTTTTCTCGAGAAACGCAAACCCGTATGGTAGCCCGCAGGAGACGCACAGGGCAAGGATAAAGGTTAAAGGATAAAGGATAAAGAAAAAAGTGTAAACAAACGCAAATGCTGTAATAATGAGATTGCTTTCCTTCGCGGAGTTTACCCTGAGCCTGTCGAAGGGATACTCGCAATGACAAACAAACCAAACAGACTAAACAAACCAAATAAACTAAATGAACGAAATTAACGATATTAACGAATCAACGAAAGAACCATAAGCTATTAGCCATACGCTAATTGCCAATCGCAAGTCGTAGACTTGCGATTTGAAAGGAGGTCATATGGAATTTGATAAGAGGCTTGAGAATGTGGCAGTTATTGGTGCAGCGGGTAAGATGGGAAGCGGAATAGCTGCGTTAATAGGTCAGGAGATGGCAAAATTAAAATTAAAGGTAGAGAACAAAGATAAGATTTATAGATTGAATCTTATTGATGTGAGTGAAAGTGCTCTTGATGGCTTGAAGAGTTATTTAAGGGCTATTTCCACAAAGGTTTCTGAAAAGAGTATTGTGATGTTGAGAGGAGTTTATAAAGATAGAAAAAATTTGATAGAGAATGCAGACATAATAAATGCATTTACGAATGAAATACTATCTGTTATGCGTTTCGGGACATCTATTGAAATGGCAAAGGATGCAAGAATTGTTTTTGAGGCAATAGTTGAGGATAAAGAAGTAAAAATAAAAGTTTATAAGAAACTTAATGAGATGTGTGCAGTAAATGCATTCTACCTTACCAATACATCCTCCATCCCTATTAATATTCTTGATAAAGAAGCTGGTCTTGGCGGAAGAATAATTGGTTATCATTTCTATAATCCCCCCGTTGTCCAGAAACTGGTTGAGGTAATCACAGGGAAAAATACAAAACAGGAAATAAAAGATTTTGCAACTGAGCTTGGAAAACGGTTGAGGAAAAGACTTGTCCCTGCAAATGATATAGCAGGTTTTATCGGGAACGGACACTTCATCAGGGATGGGCTTTTCGCATTGCAAAAAGTTGATGAACTTAAGGAGGCATACACACTTTCTGGAGCGATTTATATAATGAATAAGGTAAGCCAGGATTTTCTCATCCGACCGATGGGTATCTTTCAGTTGATAGATTATGTTGGCATTGATGTCTTTCAGTGTATACTGAAGGTAATGAAAGAATATCTAAAGGATGAGAGTCTCAACAGCGAGCTCGTTAACCTCTTTGTAGAAAAAGGTGTTCTTGGAGGACAGAGACCTGACGGTTCCCAGAAGAATGGTTTTCTCAAGTATGAAAAGAACAAACCCGTCGGTGTCTTTGACCCTGATAAAGGAGATTATAGATTGTATGAAAGCTGGAAGGATGAACTCGATGGACAGGTTGGAAATCCACCTGAAGGTTTCTCGTCCTGGAAGGCATTGCTTATGAATCCTAAAAAAGAAGAGAGGTTATCCACATATTTCAGTAATCTTAAAAAGGATGATAAAAAGGGGTCGGATATTGCAAGGGCATACATGCTTCAAACGAAAAAGATTGCAGAAGGATTGGTAAGTCAGGGTGTTGCGAACTCAC
>SOKM01000028.1 GCA_004375785.1 Candidatus Cloacimonadota bacterium
TTTACTGTTCTAAAAAATTATGTTATCGTGAAGGGCTAAAAACTTAGAGGAGAAAAATGAAGGTACAGTCTCTCAGAATTGTTATCAGCTCAGCCAGAAAATTCATCAACATGGGTGCACTTACGCATCTGTGGAACCTGGTTAAGAATTTTCATGCTGTTGACATTTCCTCCCTTATGGACCACCTAACTTCCAGAGAAAAACTGATTCTTTTTAACACTCTTTATGAAAATGGAAAAGAAAAATCAGCAGAAGTTTTAAGTGAACTAGATGCTGAAGATGCGGCACACATGTTACAAGAACTTCAAATAGACCAAATTTCTGACCTCTTCCAGATGATTCCTTCTGACGATGCAGCTCCAATTCTCCAGCTACTCCCTGATGACCTGAAGGAATCCGTCCTGAGCGCTATGGAAGAGAAACCTTCTGAAGATGTAATAGAACTTCTCCATTACGAAGAAGAAACAGCCGGCCGAATTATGTCACCTGACTTCTATGCTCTCAACGAAAACACCAATGTTTCTGATACCATAACAGCCATGCAGCTCGAGGGGCACGTCGAATCTGCCTTTTATCTTTATGTTATTGATAACCAGGATCATTTGGTTGGAGTTGTCTCCCTGAGGCAAATTCTGTTTGCTCGTCCCAATACTCCATTGAAAGATATCATGACCAAAGATGTGATAAGCGTCCACACCGAAACCGACCAAGAAGAAGTGGCACGAAACGTTGCCGATTACAATCTTGTGGCCATTCCTGTTGTTGATTCCGAACATAAACTCGTCGGAGTCGTTACTGTTGATGACGTTATTGATGTAATCGATAAGGAAGCCACCGAGGATATATATAAAATGTTGTCGCTGGATACAAGTGATAGAGTCCAGGACAGCCCTTTCACATCAATAAAAAAGAGACTTCCTTTTCTTCTTTTAAGTCTTTTGACAGCCTCGTTGGCTCCCTTGGTTGTCAATCATTTCAAAGGCACCATCGAACAGGTTGTCACATTAGCCGTATTCATGCCCCTTGTTGCTGCTTTGGGTGGTATTGCCGGAAACCAGACGATAGCCATTATAGTGCGCGAAATTGCTATCGGTCAGACTGAATGGATTTCAGCAAGAAAGGCTCTGTTAAAGGAAATTTTAGTCGGGTTCGGAAATGGCATTATTCTTGGGTCCATTCTAGCTGTAATCTCTTATTTACTCATTAAGAACCCATACCTTGGTCTTGTCTTGGGCACAGCTATTATCATCAATCTTTTTATCGCCGCTTTACTCGGCACTCTAATCCCTTTATTCTTGAAATTGATTCGCCTGGACCCAGCCCTTGGATCAGTCAACCTTCTCACAATGTGCACGGATTCTATCGGTTTCCTTTCTTTTCTAGGACTTGGAACTCTATTTCTCAGACACCTATCTTAATACTCTCATGCCCCTTGAACAATCAGAAGCCATTGTTTTGCGGACATTTAACGTAGGTGAACAGGATAAAATTGTTGTCTTCTTTACCCAAGATAAAGGTGTAATTAAAGGAGTCGCAAAGGGGGCGCGAAAATTCGGGAACCGTTTCGGAAGTAGTTTAGAGCCCATGTCACATGTCAAAGTCTTCTATTACGAGAAGGAAAGGAGAGATCTGGTTACAGTAAGTAACTGTGACTTGCTCGAGTCATTTTTTGAAATCCAAAATGTCCTTAAAACATCTTTTACTCTCAGTTATTTTTCTGAACTCATCGAAGAATTTTTCCCCTCAAGGTCAAAAGAAGATATTCTCTTCCGCCTTTTACTCTCAACACTCCAGGCACTTGGAGCGGGTGGAGATTCAGACTTTTTGGGTGCATATTTTGAGGCATGGCTTTTAAAAATCAGCGGCATCCTCCCTAATTTCAAAACCTGCAAAAAATGCAGAAAGGAAATAACTGAAGCTGGATGGCTTTCTCCAAAAAAAGACGGCACCTTTTGTATTCATTGCACGCCACAGAAAAAAGAAGAAATCAGACCTGAATTAAACCAATTTCTCCAATGGATCAAAAAAACTCCCCCACCTAAAAAAAAAGAGCTCCCCTTCACTCCTGAGCAACTTATGCATATCCGAAAAACACTTCAGGCGATTATCATCTTTCATATGGAGAAAGAACCGAAATCCTTAAGTTGCTTAAAATGACAAAGCTTAAATGACAAATTTATTAAGTAAGGAGTGAGTAGTAAGGAGTTAGGAGTAATTTTAAAATAAGAATTATCTCCTCCCTACTTACTACTCACTACTTACTGGGT
>SOKM01000169.1 GCA_004375785.1 Candidatus Cloacimonadota bacterium
TTTTCGAGATGCTGAAATAAATTCAGCATGACAATTTACGCTGATTCATCCTTTTCCAGCAATCTCGCAAAATTTTCTTGACAATACTTTAGGATTTGGTATAATAAAGACAATAAAAATGGCTATGTCTAACTTTAATGAGCTGACGTATCGAGTTCTGGAAAATCTATTTGTTCATGTTGAGAAACTTGGACTACCCCTGGTAATCCTTGCCTGGCTGTCCGTCTTTTTAGGTTTTATAGGGATGTGTTTTGTACTTCGCAAACACCCTATGTCGGGGAAATGGATTCCATCTCTTATTGTAGGTGGTATCGCACTCTTTGCCCATCTCCTCGATTATTTTATCACTATAAGATTGTGCCCTACCCTCTCCACTGAAGCCAATCCAATCTGGAATGTTGTTGTTGAAAGGATGGGGCTGGGAATTGCAAAATGGTACGGATTTACAGGAAAGGTGTTGCTTTCTCTCCTCAGTTTCCAGTTCTTTGCCTTCTATCTCATTCAGAGAGAACGTCTTTTGCCGAAGAAAGCAAAAGGACTTATGGATTTCTGGAACAAATACGGCAGTGCAGAGAAGGGAAAAAGTCTTTTAAGGTTTCGTAATATTATTAATTTCTTCTCGTTTCTCTTTGCTCTTTCCGGACCTTTTTATTTTTACATTGTTTTTCTTAACAGCATAACAGATGAAAAACTCTATATGGCTTTACCATCTATGCCCGCTGCGGGTTTTATATATTTGATATTTCTAACACTAATCTATATTTTGGGCAATTACTGGAAATTCAGAAAGAGAAATAAGTAACAATTCACTGTGGCTACCTTAGAATAAGGAGTTTGTGGATTCTTGGTGGGTTTTTTCTTCTTATAAAGTATATCCCCGATGACATACCTGAAATCTCGGCAGGATTAATTTTTCTGCCGGATATATTGTAAATAGTTACATTTTCCTTCTTTAACAACCCGATGAAATCCGAGTAAAGAAGGACTACTTTTCCCCTCTTTTTGGCTTTGGTTTCTTCTACTCCTGGACTATGATTCGGAAAGAGGTCACTCCACTTATACCAGTAAGGAGTTTTGTTGGCAGAATTATTTACTGAATCAGCAAATGAGATAGCAATCATCGAATCATTAGGTAAAAAGAGCATGGTCTGGATTGTATTTATCCAGGAAACTGCTCTCATAATATTAAACATCCGTTCCGTTGTTATACTTGAATCGGCATTTATAGAATCGAGAACAATATCGTACCGTGGGTCTGGAAGTGGAGTATAGTTCACCTCTTCGTGGTTTAAGAGAAGCAAATTCCACGGTCTGAAATTCGTGTCATTCTCTGCTATTCGGAAGGTGTCACCCGATTCGTTTACGCATTCAATCACAGCAGCAGAAATTGTTGCAGAGTCTATATAAGGGACGATAGTATGACAGAGCCAAGAACCAGCATTGGGGCTATCCAAACATTTTTCAAATACATCTCTGTAATTAATAGTGTCGTTTCCGTTGTAATCAGATATTTCAAGTATCTCCCTCTGGGTAAACTGGAAAGGTTCTAATTTTGGATTGAAGTTTATCGTGTTTGTACGGGAACCCATATTCATTTCAACGGTTAGCATTTCTTCATTCATTCCTGATATAGTGGATATTATACCGGAGTATCCAAAACCAACCCAATCTTTTCCACTGTCAGGGTCAAAGGTCATGAGCAGTGCATTTTTGAGCATCATTTCTGTATGTGTGAAATCGAGGTTTCTTCCCATAATAATGTTTCCATTGAGCAGTGTATCCTCTATTGTCGCATTTCCCCAGGAGGAAAGAGAGCTGCATCCAAAGGGTTTCAGGAAAGAAAAAACATAACTGATATCCCCAATGGAATTTGCAATCATAACATCGGTTGAATCCATATTCCGTGAGAGTGTATCTATATAAATGCTGTAGCCCGCATCTACGATGCCGTCCAGCAGCCCTTTTGCTTCAGTTATGTATTTAACAGGAACCGTGAAATAATTCCAGTATTGGCTGTGGACATAGTTATACTCTGCGGGAGTCATCCCCAACCCATTAAATAGATAATCAATGGCAAAATCGATAATCCTCCTGTTGAGCAGATAACCCTGAGCGTATCCCATCTCGTAGTTACTTCCCCATACGTTCAGGATTTCCTGCTCGCCGTTATATTCAATAGAGCCGTTTACACCAAATGCAGTAAAGGGGATTAAAAGAAAGAAAACAAAAACAATTGTCTGTTTCATACATTTAATTTACCAAA
>SOKM01000319.1 GCA_004375785.1 Candidatus Cloacimonadota bacterium
CTAAAGGTTGCGGCTACCATGCGAAAATTCATATTTTGGCACAGTCTCTTTAGCCCACGAGTCGGAGCAGCAGAATTTGTTCTGTGTGAGGAAGGTTATACTACTTTAAAAATTTTCTGTGTCCTTCTGTGGCAAAAATTTGTTTTTATAGAATTATTAACTTTGCGAGGGTGAAGTAGATAAGGAGTGAGGTAACATCCATAATGGATGTTATTAGGGGCCCAGATATTACTGCTGGGTCGAAATTCATCCTTTTGACAATAAGAGGCAATACGGCACCGAGTGATGTTGCTAATGCTGTGTTAATTATAAGTGTAAGACCTACTGTTATTCCAAGGAGAGAACTTTTTTGAAAAAAGAGAGCCCTTAAGAGACCGAGCAATCCCAGAACGATTCCCAATATAATGCCCGTCAGGAATTCCTTCCTTACAGATTTCCAGAAATCTTTGAATCTGACCTCTCCAAGCGCCAATGCTTGTATCATAACAGCTACCGCCTGTGTTCCGGCATTCCCAGCGGAACCATTCAAGAGGGGAATAAAAGCTGCCAGTACTATTACCTGGCTCAGGATGAAAGAATTCTTTGAGATAATAAAACCTGAAATTATTCCTACAAATGCAAGAACAGAAAGCCAGATTACCCTTGAACGGGCAAGATAAAAAGGGTTCAGCTTGAGATAGTGCATACTGTGTTCTCCAGCAGCACCAAATTTGAGCATATCCTCAGCAGTCTCTTCTTTTATTACATCAATAATATCATCAACAGTTATGATTCCTTTTAGCCTCCCCCTATCATCAACGACAGGAACAGTATTAATATCATACTTGGCTACCTCCTGGGCAACCTTCTCCTGGTCAAGAGTAATTGGAACGGAAACTGGACGTGGAAGCATAATATTCTTCACCTTTCTTCTCATATTCGCAAGGATGAGGTCCTTCAGGGTGACAACTCCAACGAGTATATCATTTTCATCAACAACATAGATATCTGAAATGGTTTCAACATCTTCTGCTTGCTTTCTGATTATATCGATGACTTGTTTTCCTGTAAGGTTCCTTCTTACCTTTATGAATTCTGTTGTCATCAGACCACCAGCAGTTTCCTCAGGATAGACCATCAATTCCCTTGTTTCTCTTGCTTCTTTCTTTTCCATTATAGAAAGAAGTTGTTCTTTTAGATCCTGAGGAATATCCTGGAAGAAATCCACCCTGTCATCTGGATGCAGTTCATCGAGGAGTTCTGCCTTACGGATTTTATTAATCCCTTCTATTATCTCCATCTGTTCATCTGCTTCAAATTCCTCAAAGACCCTCGCAGAAAAGTCTAAATCAAGGATGGAGAATATAGAAAGTTTTTGGGAAAGAGACATAGAACGTAGTAATTCAGTAACCTCAACAGGTTCGAATGTCTCAAGGAGTTCTTTTATTTCCTCGGTATCCTTATTTTTAAGAAGTTCTTCTATTTCTGGCTTAAGTAAATGCATTTTTAAATACATTAAAAATTAGCACACAGATATTCACAGAAAAAACAGATTTTCACAGAAATAAGTTACAGTTACTTCGACTTATTATTTGTATTATATTTATGCTAATATAAAATCAGTGGGGATCTTTCCAATCTGTGAAAATCTGTGTGCTATTCTGGTGTCCCCAACGGGATTTGAACCCGTGTCACCACCTTGAAAGAGTGGTATCCTAACCGGTTAGACGATGGGGACTATTTCTCCTTTGAAGATTTACTCATAATATAGAGCCTTCTGAACTGCTCATTATCAACGATTGCTTTGTTTATAAGAAAATAGGTCTCAAGGTTATCATTGGTCTTTGCTATTCTATCACTCAGAACCCCTGCGATAGCCATAAAAATGTTCGCAGCAATCTTTGGATGAGAATCAATTAAAGAGAGAAGTTTGTTCCTTTTAAGAATATAGAAACTGCAGGGTTCAGTTGTTGTCACAGATGCAGAACGCTCTTTTTCTCTCAAGATAGCCATTTCCCCGAAAAAAGAATAATCTCCAAGTTCAGCAAGGACAAGGACTGAATCGTCCCTTGTCAAGGTTATCTCAACCTTTCCTTTTTTTATTATATATAATTCATCTCCAACACTTTTCTCTTCAATCACTCTGACATTTACATCAAAATCTTTTTCTTTCAACTCTTTTGAAACAATCTCTATCTCATCGTCATTCAGATTCTTAAATAGTAAAACATTCTTTAACGAAAAAGTACTCTCTTGTGCCATAATAACCTCC
>SOKM01000184.1 GCA_004375785.1 Candidatus Cloacimonadota bacterium
AAGGTTGTTTGTGGAACCATTGAGTATGGAGCAATCCATTGAAGATTTTATTCTTGAGGGAGGAGCTGGTTATAATTCTTTTCTCTTTGGAAGGCTGGGTAAAAAGATTTACGAGATAAAAACCTGTTATGATGGGAAACCTTTCAAGTATGGTTTACCCTTCTCGACTCTATATGCAACTGGTTACCCACTTCAGAGAATTATAGAAGGTTCAGGTAGGAATACTCTTATAAAGAAATTTGGCAAAATAGATTACATAACCATTCCATTACGAGAAAAGGAAGAAATAAAATTATTATGGAAGAAATCCAGATATGATACCTTTACACCACCTCCTGCTTCCATAAATGGATTTTATCTGAACAGTTTTGGTGCAAAACTTTTTGGCCTTAAAGATGAGGGATTCTGTGTTGTTCTACCAGAAGCGTATAAATCCGAAAAAGAGGGATGGGAACTTCTGGATGCCACAATCTGGGACAACAGGTTTTTTATCGATAAGATAAATAGTGATAAAAAGACAATGAAAATATTTACCCAGCAAAGCAATGTCAGAGAAATCCAAAACAATTTTTCTGAAATAATAAAAGATGCTAAAAAAGCACTCTTCTTTGCCCTCTTTACACAACTTGGTCTTCTTCTAACCATTTCTGGTGATTCAAACGAGCTCGATTCTTTATGGGAAGAAATAAAAAACCTAACACTCACTTATAGATTGACATAAATATTTTATGAAAAACTATAACCTGAAAACCTTATTACGAGATGAATGAATATGAATTATAAACTACGAGCAGGAAAAAAAGATTTATCTGGTAATCTTGGTGTCTTAGTGCCCTCGTGGCAGAACAGTTATAAAAATTGTTAATAAGAGGATAGGAGTAAGATGTTTTTATTTGACAGAAAACCGGGTATTTTCAAAAGACACAGGGCTCTATTCATCTGGGGTATTATTATTCTATTTGTCGTTCTCATTGTTCTTATTGTTGTGTTTGCAATACTCCCATTTGTAATGGTCGCAGGATATGCTGGTTTTACAATGGCAGAAACACCAGAGTTCTGCGGTTATGTCTGCCATAATATGAAACCGTATTATGATTCTTATGAAAACTCCTCACATAAGGGTATTAGATGTGCAGAATGCCATAATGAACCTGGATTATTAGGCTTTTTGAAAGGGACGGTTTTAGGAGCAGCAAAAGAATCATATCTATATATAAGCGGTAACTACGGAAAAGAACCCATAGTCTGTGACCTCACAGGGAAAAGCTGTCTCAGGGAGGAATGTCATAAGATCGAAAGGCTAAATGAAAAGGAATTTATATATGAGGGGATTACATTTTCTCATAGCGCCCACAATAAAGAAATGCCGGGGAATTTAAAACTGAAATGTACATCCTGTCATGCCTCGGATTCCCTGGTCCATATGAAACTGACTCTCTCTACCTGTTATCTCTGCCATACAGATGGAATGGTAAAAGGCACACCTGAGAATTGCCTTACCTGCCATAAGGCAGAGGACATAGAAAAAATCAAGGAATTTGACCATAAAGGAATCCTCAAGGATAAGACCTCCTGCTCCAACTGTCACAAATCTTCAAATGGAAAAGAAGAAGTAAAACAGGAAAGATGCAACCTTTGCCATCATTTAAAACCGGAGAGAAAAGAAGAATATACAGGTCCTGAACTCCATAAGGTGCACACAATCGACCATACTGTGGATTGTGTTATGTGCCATGGAATTATTGTTCACGATTTCAAAATCACCTTCAGCGAAAACTGCCTTGACTGTCATAAAACGATTAAGACATTAAAGACAACGAGATACAGAAACCGTTCATTCCCCCATCTTCGTCATAAAAAAGTAGTAAAATGTGACTACTGCCATTCAAAAAAGAAGGAGACGCATGGGCAATTATTAATAGGCAGTTCAAGCTGTAGAAAATGCCATCATACACAAAAGAAAATTGAATGTTCAAAATGCCATTCAATACCGAACCGTATTCAAAATGGATTGTCAATAGCCGGGATTAGCGGTGTTGAAGGTTATAAAACAAACACCATTGACTGCAAAGCCTGCCACAAAAAGTTAACAGAAGCAAATTCACTCAGTAGAATAAAGGAAAGATGTGCTAAATGCCATGAGGATGAATACAAGGACTTTGTCAATGAATGGCAGTCACAAACTCTGGAAACAATAAAAGAGATTGAAAAGAATTTCAAAGAGGCAAAAGCTGGAAAAAATTCGAAGGCGAAAAAACTAATAAAGGAAGCACAGAAATTATTATACTATGTAAGAGCAGATGGTAGTAAAGGTGTCCATAATCCTGATTATGTCGAAGAAATCCTGGATAAGGCAAAGGAAAAAACTGATGAAGCACTAAAATTAATAAAGGGAAGTGAATGAACCTGGATGAAATCTACAAAATAGTCTGTAAAGAAATAGAAATTGTCGATACAAAAATAAAGGATACAATTCCCCAAAAAGCAGATGCCTTTCGGGATGCCTGCTTACAGATATTGAATGGAAAGAGTAAACGAATAAGGCCCGCCCTTGTCTTACTATGCTCAAAAATGCTTCATCTAAAGGGAAAAAGAATCATAAACCTTGCAACTGCAGTCGAAATCTTCCATACGGCAACCCTTGTCCACGATGATATTATCGATGCTTCAACACTCAGAAGGGGGACTGAGACCATTAATGCAAAATTTGGTGTTCATTCTGCCATACTGGTGGCTGACTATCTTTATCTTAACGGTGCCATTTTGTTAAACAATGTCTTTGATGGGAATCAACATTTAAATAAAGAACTCTCAAGACTTATTCTATCAACTGCGAATAAGATGTTCAGCGGAGAACTTAATCAATTATTAAAAAACTCCGTTTTTATCTCACGCAAAGAATATCTTAACATTATTTCACAAAAAACAGCATCGTTCTTTTCTGCCTGCTGTACTATTCCATCGCTTCTCACTAAATCAAATAATATACAAAAGAGAGCGTTATTGCTTTACGGCAGGAATCTCGGGTTAGCTTTCCAGATAATGGATGATATACTTGACATAATAGGCGATGAAAAAAAATTTGGCAAAAAAATGGGGAGTGACTTAAAGGAAGGATTTTTCACCCTCCCGATGGTTCATTTTTATGAAAACGCAACAATAAATGAAAAGAAAAAGTTTTTAGACCTTCTAACAAAAAAGAGAAGGAATGTGAAAAATATTATAGAACTAATTAATCGTCACAACTCAATAACATATGCAAGAAACATGGCAAAAACATACAGTAAAAAAGCAAAGAATTCTATAGGTTTATTCCCTGATTCAGAAGCAAAGAGGTCTCTTATCGGATTATGTGATTTTGTAGTAGAAAGAGACCATTGATAAGAAAGGAGAAACAATGAGTAAGGTAATATTTATCCTTGGAACACTTTTCTTTATTCTGTCATTAATTGCATTCGCTTTAACAATCTGGCTAATGTGGAAGGATTTTGCTTTCTGGAAGTTAATAGCAAATGTAATTGCAACATTTATTGGTGCATTCTGGGGTATTGTTCTTCTAATACTTGCAAAAAAATTTGGACATTAAAAACCTGCAATACAGAGATTGAAATCAAACAGGGTGATTTGCTATCGCTTAGGGTTGATGCCATTGTCAATGCTGCGAATAAGTATTTACAACCTCTCCCCAATAAAAACGGGTGAGGCTGTAAGCAAAACTGCAGGAGAAATTCCTGCAGTTTTGCTTATTCATAGAGAAAATAATCGTCTGTCTTTACAAAGACTCAAAATATAAAACCTTCCTTGACGAATCCCCCCCCCTAATTTTCTCTCCTAGGAGAAAGATTAACTTTCTAAATTTTCTTCTCCCTCGAAGCCTGCTTACGCCAACCCTATTACAGAGGTGTTGTATTTTTGCAACAAGATGTTGTAATAATGCAACAATTAAAAGAAAGGGTTTGATTTTTGCTTATTTTTATGGTAAAGGGGAGTATGCAAAAAAGGCGTGACCTTACTGAGGGCAATATCTTAAAAAACATCTGGTATCTGGCACTCCCTACAATGGCAACAAGTGCACTCTGGGACCTATTTAATATAGTAGATATGATATTTGTAGGTAAATTGGGACCTTCTGCTATTGCTGCTGTTTCTATGTGCGGTATGATGATGGGAATAATATTCACCGTAGCTATTGGAATAACAACTGGAACTATCGCTCTTGTTTCCAGGTTCTTTGGTGCAAAAGACTTCAAAACAGCTGATAAAGTGGTTGTTCAAACAATATTCCTGGCAATTATAGCATCAGTTATTATAGGAATAGGGGGGTATTTTCTTGCTGAGCCTATTATGCGACTGCTTGGTGCAGAAGGGGAAGTGGTTGATTTAGGAAGTCTCTATTTCAAGATAATCTCCGCCTGTTCATTTACAATTTTTCTCACCTTCTCCTTGACTTCTACCTTAAGAGGAGCAGGTGATGCAGTAACACCAATGAAGGTCCTTATCTTCACAACCCTGCTCAATATAATCCTTGACCCTCTATTAATCTTTGGAATATGGATTTTTCCAAAAATGGGAGTTGCAGGTTCTGCTCTGGCTACAGTCATAGCGAGAGGCGTTGGAATGCTCCTCCTTATCAATATCTTTTTTAAGGGACATTCATATTTTCACCTCAAGCCGAAGGACTTCAGATTGGATTTCAGGATAATGCGAAGGATAATAAGGATAGGTTTCTTTGGGTCTTTACAGGTGTTTATGAGAAATATATCGATGCTGGTTCTGTTAAAAATTGTAGCATCCTATGGAACTTTTACCATTGCAGCATACGGTATATGTATGAGATTACGGCTGGCAACGATGATGCCTGGTTTTGGACTTTCTCAGGCTTCTGCAGTTCTTGTGGGACAGAACCTTGGAGCAAAAAAGCCAGGTAGGGCAGCAAAGAGTGCCTGGATAACCGTTGGTCTATATGAGCTATTGATGGGACTCTTTGCTGTTCTCATCTTAATATTTGCACCCTCTATTATAAAGGTATTCAACACAAATCCCGAAGTGGTAAGAATAGGTATTCAATTCATCAGGATTCTTTCTCTGACACTCGTCTTTATCGCACTTTCTTTAGTGATAGGAAGAGCATTCAATGGTGCCGGTGATACGCTCTCCCCTATGATAATAACAGGATTTTCTCTTCTCCTCTTTAGAATACCTGTTACTATACTCCTTGCAAAAATGATGGGAATGATTGGTATATGGTTCGGTATAACCCTATCAGATATTGTCCAGGGTGGAATAATGTCAGGATGGTTTTTGAAGGGAAAATGGAAAGAGAAGAAGATATAGATTCAGCAATTAGATAAGAGAAGACAGATGATGAAGAAAACGCAGTAATCACAGGAGATATATCCCGTGAAAAGCGGAGTATAGGAGAAACGGGAAATCGGAGGATGGGTGAATGAGTAGATGGGTGAGATATTGCTTTGGGAGTGAATATGAGATTGCTACGTCGCTTTGCTCCTCGCAATGACAATCTTTGCGGTGTTTCGTACAACGGAGTAGCAAGACTTGTCTTGCGCAAAGAAACGCAGAGCAAGCTCTGCTACTCCAGAAACACTGAGACTGTTGGACGCCCCTACGAGCAATGACACCTCTTTTTGATTGACAAGAAGATTATATAATTGTATATTAAACTATGCTTGAAATAGATATTGAAAGAGAGAGGAAAAAAAGAAAGCGGAAGATTGCCTTTGTCCTCTCCTGCCTTATTCCCGGGCTCGGACAGTTTTTCAGAAAAAGGATTGCCGCTGGCATTTTCTTTTTCTCTGTTTTCTTTTTTATGGTCTGGCTTATTCATGAAATCTGGCAGTTCAACCCTGGTATTATTGGAACTTTTGCAGGGCTTTTAATCTTCCATTGCTTAAATATCATTGATGCGTACAAGGGTCCAACCGAGAGAACCGCTCCCTGTGAAGACAGATGCCCCGCTGGTATTGATATTTCGCTTTACATTGCACTTATCAGTGAAGAAAGGTTTGATGAAGCACTCAAGATAATAAGAGACAGAATGCCCCTCCCCTCTATTTGTGGTAGAATATGTTATCATCCCTGTGAAACAGTCTGCACTTTAAGGCAAAGAGGAGGTTCACTTGCCATCGAATCCCTGAAAAGAACAGCAAGTGATTTCACATCAAGTAAATCGATTCAAAAAATGAAGTCTCCAAAAAAGAGAGAGAATGTTGGAATTATTGGTGCTGGACCAGCCGGTCTAAGTGCTGCCTATTTCCTTGTGAGAATGGGTTACCCTGTTACTCTATACGAAGAGGAAAAAGAGCCGGGTGGGTTACTGATATTTGGTATTCCAGAGTTCAGATTACCCGATAATGTTGTCCGAAAAGATATTAATTTCCTGAAGAAAATGGGCATTGTCATAAAAACCGGGGTAAGGGTAGGAAAAAATTTTGAATTTAACAAATTGAGAGAAAAGCATAATGCCATTCTTATTTCAGCAGGCAGTTTAAGAAGCACTGCCATTGACATACCAGGAAAAGAACTAAAAGGAATCTTTAATGCACTTGCTCTACTGAAAAAAGTAAATCAAAATGAAAAGATTATTTTAAAAGGAAGGGTTGCAGTTATTGGTGGTGGAAACTCTGCTTTTGATGCGGCAAGATGCGCAATAAGATGCGGGGCAGATGATGTAACCATTTTTTATAGAAGAGACGAGAAAGAGATGCCAGGGATTAAAGAAGAATTGGATAATGCACTAAAAGAAGGAGTGAAGATTGAGTATAGAACAACTCCTGTCAGGTTTCTCGGAAAAGATAAAGTGGAAGGAATTGAGTTTATTAGAACTGAACTTATCAAGGTTAAAGGAAAGAAAAGGTCAAGGATTAAACAAAAAGAAGGTAGTAATTTCAAGGTTGATGCTGATGCAGTGTTGGTTGCCACGGGGCAGGTTCCAGATTTTTCCTTCCTCACATCTACAATTAGTGAAAAGATTGTTCAAGATAGGAGGATTACTGTTAACCCTATTACAATGGAAACACCGATAGCAGGTATCTTTGCTGCTGGAGATATTATCGGTAAAAAAAGGACAGTTGTTGATGCAATAGAGATGGGGAGAAAGGCAGCAAAAGGGATTGATTGGTTTCTGAGAGGTGTAGGAAAAATAAGAAGATTGATAGAACAATTCGGTGAATTCGATTACCCTCTTCCCTATACTGTTCCACGAAGAAAAAGTGTGAGTGGGAAACGAAAAGAGCAAAAGTTACTTGATTCAGAAAAGGCAATCACATCGTTTCTTGAGGTTGAGCTGGGATACACTCAGGAAGAAGCAAAAAAAGAGGCATCCCGCTGCCTCCAGTGCAGCAGGAGATAGCAGGGAGTGTGAAGTAAAGGGGCAGATATATAGTCTGCCCCTTTTTTGCCGGGGACAAGCCCCGGCGCTACGTTTTCGCAGGCTGAAGCCTGCGGCTACATTTCTTACCGTCTCCTACCTGAAGAGAGGAAACCTTAAACCACCGTGGACGAAGAATGGCGTATCAGCGTCTAAATCACCTAATTTCAAGTAATCAATCCCACCTTCAAGGAAGAAGTTGTATAAACCCGGCATCTGACCACCTACTCCTGCATGAAGTGTAATGTTAGAAGTAGATGTTTCATTTGAATAACTATAGTAATGTAGTCCTCCAAAACCGTAAGGGATGAATGTCATTGGTACCTGCCAGTAATACATAATATCACCACCGAAAAAACCTGTTCCAAAATTAATGGTGTTGCCAGCTTCGGGCATATCAAATCTCAAGAAACTCACCCTGAACATTACTGGATTAATGACAGGAAGTATGGCTTCACCACCAAACGAGAAAAACCTTGTCGTATCTCCAAGGTCTTCCATACCACCATAAATACCTATGGTTAAAGGCGCTGTTTTCGCTTTCCGGCTTCTTCTTCCTCTCCTCTGTCCGAACAGAGGCAATGCAATCAACATAATTAGTAAAATAAACAATGCAATCTTAACCTTTTTCATTGGGTCACCTCCTTTCTTTAATTTTTAATAATTTACAACATAATT
>SOKM01000161.1 GCA_004375785.1 Candidatus Cloacimonadota bacterium
CGGAAGGATTCTTCACCTGTGATGACTGCGGAAAGGTATTTATCACAAACTACACCTGGGAATATTACTATACTGATACTGAGGATGGAGACCGATTCTGCCTCAATTGTGCTCTTGATAGGCATATCGAAGACACGGAGCACTGGATTGCCTCCCTGAAAGAGCTCACCTGGGAAAAAATCAGGTATCCCCCCCATGTAATCCCTGTAAAAGGTAAACACTGGGAGAAGCATCTTGAATTCATCGGCAATGTTGAATTAGACAGCTACACTGATGCAAAGGTAACAGGATCCAGTTCCACTTCCACGAGAAAAGATGGGTTGAACGACCTCAGAGACCTGGTTAAGCAAGCACTTGCTGAGCACAAAAAATGTATCCTGATCATGGATGCGACATATCAATTTGCGATCTCTATCGGAGTTTATGTTAAGAAGTAATAATTGGCCTGGTTGTGGGGTGATACCCTGACTGAAAACCCTCACGGGTGAACCAACGAAGTGGTGGTAGGTTGCAGACCATCAATCTGCCAGCCAGGTATTAAGACTAAAAGGGAAGTAAGATGAAAACTTTTATATCAGTCTTGAGAGGAGAAAAAAATGTCCAAAGACAAATATCATGCAAATCTTTCTAAGGTAATTGAAAAAATGCGATTCGTGAACCAGAAAAATAAGATAAAGAGAAAGATAATAAAGAGGAAGACAAAAGGAAAGGGAAAAAATCAATAATGTCTTATTGAAAAGGAGGGGCAATGACCAGAAATAATGAAACAAAAGCGTTAGATAAGATGAACATTTATCAAAAACTGATAGAGGTTCGAAAAGCAGTGCCTTATCTCAAGAAAAACAACAAAGGGTATCAGTATAAATATGTATCATCCTCACAGACACTGGAGGCATTGAGAGGTGAGTTGGATAAACAGGGATTGTTACTTGTGCCAAAGGTTCTGGATACAAACGTTACAACTGAAACAGTTGAGAATACGGACAAGTATGGGAACATCAAGAAAACCACCACATACTTCACTGAATTGAAGATGGAGTTTATCTGGATAAATGCAGAGAACCCGGAAGAAAAACTTTCTTGTCTCTGGTATGGCCAGGGTGTTGACATAGCAGGAGAAAAAGGAGTAGGTAAAGCACTTACTTATGCAGAAAAGTATTTTCTGTTAAAGTTCTTCAATATTGCTACTGACAAAGATGATCCAGACAATCCCCCAAAGAAAGATAACAATGGACAAGATGCAGGGCAGAAAAACAGAAAACCACTTCAAAGCAAAGGAAAACAAACAACAGGAATAAAGACAAACAAAGCTACACAAGACCAGTTGAAGATAATCAAGAATCTGAAGAATGATAAAAAACTCAGCAAGGCTGAGGTGAAACTCATAGATGCAGAACTGGATAAAAACCCAACTGAAGAGAGAATAGACCAGATCATTAAAAGAATAGAAGAACTCATCAAAAGTAGAACTTCTGCAAAAAAAGAAACCGATGTGTCCAGAAACAAAGGAGGAGTGGACAATGAAAAGTCAAAAAGAGAAGAGACAAAAGAAAAGGTTCTCGTTTAGTCTCCTGAGCCTGAACTGTCCTCGTAGAATCCACAAAACAATGGCTTATGACCCAGTAGAAGTTCTTCCTGCTGAAGAAACTGATACAGGAAGGATAATTCATTCACTTCTTGCTGAGATATTAACCAGAGAGGATAGGGATTTCTCCCCACTTGCCAATTATATTCAGATTTATGGTAATCCTGAGAAAGTATTCTCAAACATCAAGGGAAAATTCAGCACTGAACAGAAAATAAGGATAATAATTGGTGGAAAGACTTTCACTACGATTTCAGATTTACTGGTTTCAAGACGTGGAGAAAGAGACATTATTGACCACAAAACTTCTTTCTCCCAGGAAGTTCTTCCAAAACATCACGAACAGTTGCAGGACTATGCACTTCCTTTCTTAAGGAAAGGATTAAAAGTTAAGGTTGGAATCCATTTTGTGAGATTCGCAAGGCTTGAATGGATAGATATACTTCAGGGATTGGATGATTATACAAGGATTTCTAAACAATTGATGAAAAAAATAGAAAAGGTGGAACGAATCCTTGAAGTAGAACCAAAACCAATTCCATCCAATTTTGAGTGCAAATATTGCCCGTTCGTCATCTCTTGTCCTCTCTCTCCTGAGTACTTTATCACAGATGAGAAACAGGCAGCCAAACTTGCCGGTGAATATATCAAACTCA
>SOKM01000020.1 GCA_004375785.1 Candidatus Cloacimonadota bacterium
GTGAGGTTATACTCAATAACGCCACCACCGCCACCGTTGCAGCCTACCATCCCAGCAATTAAGGCTACGATGACTAAAAAGGTGCTAACTATTCCCACGTAACACCGCCTCCTTTATATCATAACATATTAAATTATCATTAAAGAAATGTTAGTAATTTTTGAGCGGTGTCCAATACATACTATGGAGTTAAGGATTCACCACTGGACGAACATAGGGATGTCGACATGCACTTAAATGTAAGAAGCTCTCTCTCATTCAGAATCAGTGTGACAAATTGAGTGAAAGTGACCCGCAAAGCCAATTTTAAGTGGGACATTACCTAGAACCATCCTGCCTAGTAAAGACCACATCTTCTTCTTTCAATAACCCTCCCACGGATTTCGTAAAAATGCCAACCATGAAATCAGACTTAGCTGCAAGCAAAAGGGGCACCAGCTCAGTAGGTATCGTCCCGCAACTGAATAGTATTGCTTCCTTTCGGGTTGAGAAGTACTCACTTGGCTTAAGTCATCGGATCTGCTAGCATACAGTTAGCCTTGGACGCTCTCGTTATTCCGTGTATGCCGAGTCAAGGAGTAACAAATGTTCATTGATGTTCATTGTCATCTCGACAGATATAAAGAGAATCTGGGATACGCATTAGAGCAAATTAAGCAGCACCGAATTTTCACAATCAGTAATTCCATGGACCTTCCCTCATACAAACAAAATGTGCAAATAGCTGTGAGTTCCGACTTTATCTTACCTGTTTTTGGTATCCATCCCTGGAATGCTTCCCAATATGTCGGCTGTCCTAAAGATTTGGATTGGGCTATTTCTGAGAGTCCAATAATCGGTGAGATTGGTTTGGATTACTACTTTGTTAACGAAACCTCGCTATACGATGATCAGAGAGAAGTATTTGAATACTTCCTCAAAGCAGCAGGCAGGCAAAAGAAAATTGTCATGGTACACACAAAAGGCGCAGAAAGCGAAACCTTTCAGCTTTTGAAGCAATACAATACAGAGCGTGTAATCATTCACTGGTACTCAGGTCCGTGGCATATTCTTAAGGCAATGGTAGAGCACGGGTTTTACTTCACCATCGGAGTGGAAGTGCTGTTTTCACAGCATATTCAGGACATTGCCCGATACTTGCCAGCGGAATTAATACTTTCAGAAACGGACAACCCTGGAGGAAAACAATCAATTACCGGGACTGTCGGGACTCCATTGCTGATAAAGGATGTCGTCGGAAAACTGGCGGAAATTAGAGGGACTTCTGACCAGATTATCACGACTACGGTGCAGAACAATTTGATAAGGGTTGGCGGTCGCGACTCTTGGTTAACGAAAGTGCGAACTTCTAGTGGTTAGAGAATCACGTTTCCAGATAATTTTTGTAAGTAAATCAGTTTCGATGACCAAGTGCTTCAATGGATCGGAACTCTAGTTAATCGTTATCAACATATGATTTACTCTTTCGGCAGTTTTTATGCTTCATTTCATCCATTCGGATTCGAACGTTATCCAGTTTCGCATAGCTTGATTGAAATATCCTTCTAATCTTTAAACAACCTCAGTAAGTAGCTTACTGCTGGGGAGGTTCTTTGTTTCCTCCACTTCTTTTTATAGCCTCGGGATAAGTGATAAAAGTGCCAGTTTTGGAATATCTCATTTTATCTTGTTGTTGAATTCAAGTGACGCTTAACAAAACGGAGAATTGTTGTAGACAAGACAAGTCCGTACAACTCACCGGTATGTAGGTAGATACTCACCTGTTTGTCCAAGAGAAGAACACTATCGTTTGTGACCTGCAGCAAAGTAGTTATCTTCCCGAGGCACTACCACATTTGCTGACGGTACTTCAAATACTGGGCGACAAGGCATATAATTCGGTATCGTTCTGTGTAGGAGGTTAATCAATGGCTCCAGATGAAACAGCAGGACTTATCTGCTCCAAGTTAGAGGAAAGAGGTTATCGTGGCATGGTGGTGCCCATCGAGCATGTCGCTAAACTCAAATATGAAATAGAAGAGAACGGCAGCCAGGGAAAAATAGAGGTGGGATTGTATGAGAAATACCTGGCTGATTTTGAATTCGATGTCACCAAGCGTCTTCCAAAGGCTTGTTCAATCATAATAACTGCAGCTCCACAACCTCAGCGTAAGGTTACCTTTCATTTCAACGGGCAGACCCATTTGGTCATAATCCCTCCTACTTACTATGCTGACACAGATGACCAAATTAGTAG
>SOKM01000213.1 GCA_004375785.1 Candidatus Cloacimonadota bacterium
AACTGCTGTTGATAATCTGAGGTTTCCCTCGGTTGCATTTTATTGAACAAATTATCTGGTCGTGTGGGAACACTTTCTCAATGAAGATTATGCTGATATTTTCGGTGTCAGGGTGAATCAATCAGGTGTTGTCCTTGATACAGTAAGTATTGCCATCTCAAATAACTTAGGTTATGAGTCTTCACCGTCAGTTGCTTTTGATGGAACAAATTATCTGGTTGTATGGGAGGAGGGTTCGTTTGAATCTAATATTTGTGGTACCAGAGTGGATCAATCAGGGAATGTCCTTAATCCAGGAGGAATTATCATTTCAAATGCCTTCCAGTGGCAATATTCCCCCTCAGTTGCTTTTGATGGGACAAATTATCTGGTTGTGTGGACGGACTGGGATGGTATTAACTCTTTTAAAATTTACGGTGCCAGGGTGAATCAATCAGGAACTGTCCTTGATCCAGGGGGGATTGCCATTTCTAATTCGACACATGATTCAAAATCACCCTCGATTGCCTTTGATGGGATACACTATCTTGTAGTGTGGGTAGACGCTTACTCTAATGTTAATATTTGCGGTGCCAGGGTAGACCAATCAGGGAATATCCTTGATCCAGGAGGGTTTCCCATTTCAATTGCCGTAGAAGGTCCATCTTCCCCCTCTGTTGCTTTTGATGGGACAAACTATTTTGTCCTGTGGTCAGCAAATTGCAGTGATTCTTCTCGTGATATTTATGGTGCAAGAGTAGATACTTCAGGGGTAGTAATAGATTCTTTTGTTGTCACACATCAATCGGGTGACCAAATTTCACCTGCCCTCGCACACGGAATGGGTGATCAATTTCTTATTACCTATACTGGGTGGACTGATTCTATCAATGGACATCTCACAAATGCAATGCGTATCTGGGGGAAATTTAATACCTCTATTGGAGTTGAAGAAAAACCTAAATATCCTATTGCTCAATGCTGGAAATTAAGGGTATATCCTAACCCATTTAGGAAAAGAGCAGAAATACGGTTGTGGATTGAAGATATACGATGTAAGATGGATGATGTTTCACTGAGAATTTATGATGTGTCGGGAAGATTAATCAATAGCATCTCATTGCCCACTGATCACTCAGCGCTACCCACTACCGTATCATGGGATGGTAGAGACAACTCAGGTAAAGAAGTCCACGCAGGTGTATACTTTCTGAAATTCAAGGCTGGAAAGTATAAAATAAAAAAGAAATTGCTCAAAATCAAATAATACTAACCAGAGCCCCTACCTTCTCTGCTATAATATTACCTTCTTTAGAATAGAAAAAGTTGCGAAACTCACTCAAGCGCACAAGAGTGCATGAATTAGTTGCTTGGTATCAGTTATTGAGTCACTGTATAATTAAGTAATTAAAATGCTACTGAACTATCGTATAACTGCGATTTTGCCCGTTTTTTTAATACCGCCTTCTCTTACGATTAAAAAAATATATATTCCCGAATCGACAAGGTTACCATTCTCATCCCTTCCGTCCCAGAAGGCTGTATGTGTTACATTATCTATATCCTCAACTGTTTTCATCTTCTTAAGGGAAATGGAGTAGATATAAATCTTTACATCAACTGGTAACCTGTTGAATGTAACAAAAAGGTGTTCCTTTGGAATAAAAGGATTAGGATAAACATCTATATCTGTAAGGGTAGTATCAGTAGGGGGAGGAATAAGTCCTGTTTCATATCGGCTTATTCCATTCTTTGTGGCAATCCATAAATACCCTTTTTCTATATCATACGCAAGCCCGTCAAGGTCATCCATAATAAAATCTGATGCAAGTCCATCATTTACTGTTAATGAATCCCATTCGCCATTATATCTTAGAACAGAAACCCCTCTGCTGTCGACCAGGAACCATTTATTACCCTTCCAATCTATGAGGATATCATTAATATTGTCCCCCATCAATCCCGAGGTGGTGCTTGTATAATGTTTAATTACTGAAAAATCCCTGATAACGACAGCACCAGCGGCAGACCCAACCCACAAATCCCCTTTCCTGTCAAAGGCAAGGTCATAGACCTGTTCTGATGGTAATCCGCCAATTTTTAACCAGGTACCATCAGCTTTAAGAACGCTAATACCTCTAAGTGTCGAACCGAAATAGATATTTCCTACCAAAGTATCCTCCGCAAAAGCGACAATATGATCAAGATAGTTTTCATTGTCATAGACCTGCCAGGTAGAATCATCAGGTAGCAGTTTACAAACGGAACTTTTAAAATTTGAAAACCATTTATTCCCTTTTGAGTCAATGAACTGTGAACCAACAACGCCAGAAACAGGCAATGTAAGGGAATCCCATTCCCCATTTTCTGATAGTTTAATAATATTATTCCCCGCACCTGAACTCCATAAACCGAGCCATTTATTATTCTGTTTATCCACATCAACCCATCGAATAGACCCTGCTATTCCAAGTTCATTGGTATCGTTTAATATCTCCCAATTTCCATTATGGAAATGGCTTATTGTTTTCCCCTTTTGTTGATAATGCACACCCCAGATACCACTATCTTTATCAATGGTAATATCGGAAAAGTTGCTGCTGGACGGTCCGGGTATCCCGATAATGTTCCAAAGTGTATCCTCAAGATAAGCAATCCCATCCCCATCTATCCCAATCCAGAGCCTTCCTGTATTATCAGAACAAATGCCTCTAATTCTCTTTATATTTAATCCCGAATCTATCCGTATCCATCTTGACAATGAATCATTCCAGTAACGAGGACAATTCTCTGTAGCAACCCAGAGTGTCTCTCCTGAATAGAGTTCGTTTATCTCCCTGGCAGAAGAATCAAGTCCAGCATTCCTTGGTGTCCAGTTATTCATAGTTCCCGATATAATTCCATCTTTTGTGCCTATCCAGAATTCACCTCCCCAGAAAGTAATTGTAGTTGCGGTGTCATTTGGAAGCCCTTCAGCGGTGGTATTCCAGACCCATTGTGTCGTATCTAAAAAACTGTAATCAGGTACCATACACACCCCTCCACCATCGGTTCCACAATAGAGTGTGTCGTTCATTAAGAAGAGGGTGTTGATTCCGTAGTGCCTGAAAGAATAGGGTGTCCAGGACATATTAAATTGATTGAAAGGGTCACCCTCTGTATCCCAGACATATAGGTATTCGCTCGTTCCCCAAAACAGTGTATCTCCCTTAAGTAACCCTGTTTTTGGTTCACCCTGAAAGTGAATGATCGAAGAGATATTTCTTATTGTTGTCGTATCAACAGAGATGATTGCTATTCCTGAAGATGTAAAGAGGAATATATTTTTGTTATCACTTACCAGACCGTTTACCTGGTTGTCAATAAGTCCATCTGACTTGTTAAGTGTCACAAAGTTATTTACCTTGGGTGTAAAAATAACGAACCCTTTTGAACTCCCTATGGCAAGTTTACCATTAACTGATATGATATCAGTTATATAATTTGTATTATACCAGTTTCTAAATTTTGATGTATGCTCCAGTGAAGTCAACTGCGATTGCAGGAGTAGAAAGAGAAACAGAAAAAGTGAAGCTCCCGGCGGAAAACCACGGGGCTTCTGGGCGAAGGAAGGTGAAACCTTTTTCACAGTTAATACGCTCCCTTTGTGCTCAATACAGCAGGTATAGTCCTGAATAGTATCTCCATATCGAGCGATAACGACCAGGTATCAATATATTCAAGATCGAGCTTCATCCATTCATCAAAATCCAATTCTGCTCTTCCCTTCACCTGCCATATGCAGGTAAGTCCTGGTTTCATCGACAATCTTCTTCTCTGCCAATCTTCATACAATTTCACTTCTTGCGGAACAGGCGGTCTTGGGCCTACAAAACTCATATCACCTTTCAGCACATTGAAGAGTTGCGGCAGTTCATCGATACTTGTCTTCCTTAAAATTCTACCAACTTTTGTAATCCTTGGGTCTTCAGTAATCTTAAAAACAATCTTTTTTACATTGAGATGCTCAAGTTCTTTTCTTCTTCTCTCAGCATCTTCTACCATTGTTCTAAATTTAAAAAAAATAAATTCCCTTCCATTTATTCCGCAACGCATCTGCTTAAAGAAGACTGGCCCTTTTGATGTCGACCTTATAAGAACTCCCACTACAAGAAAAAGTGGAGAAAGTAAAATGAGCAGTATAAAAGAAACTATCCTGTCAAAAATCCCTTTCACCAGTAATTCCCATTTCTTTCCTATTGTTGTTCTGAAGTTGAGAAGCGGGATATCACTGTAAACTTCCAAACTGATGTTTGTATTCACGGAAGGGAAAAAGTCTGAAATTGGACAGGATGCAAGAACTCCCAATTTCTTACACGTTTTTATCCCTTCCATCATAAGATTATTTTCCTTAAATGGCAGGCTAAAAATTACCCAATCAATCGGTAAGGAACGGAGAAAATATGACAGGTCTTTCAATAAACCAATTACTCTCGCCTCATCAACCTCAACCTTTACGCCTTTAACCTTCAGGAAACCTTCGATTTTTATCCCCCATCGCGAATGGGCTTCAAAAAAATGACTGAGTTCACGCGCGTTCTTACCCGTTCCAACCATCAGCACATTATGATAGAAAGGAAGATTACGAAAAATCCTGCTCTGGAAAAAGGAGATGCACCATCTCATTAAAAACAGTAAGGATACATTTACAATTCCAAAAATTATGAAAAAGAGCCTGCTTTTAGCAAAAATTTTTGTAAAAAAAAGCACTGCCAGAATAATTACTAATCCTTCAACAACTGCTTTTATTGTAGGGAAAAAAAGCTCTCTTAAGTTCTTTCTTTCAAGCGAAAAATATGCCTTCTCATAAAGTAGAAGTAATATCCACAGAGGGATAACTGTCCACAGAAACCAGAGATTGGTTTGAAGTCCCCATGCTTCTTTTGCTTGTATCTCAGTAAAAAAGATGGCTCTTAGATAGAAAGCTGCAAAAAAAGAGGTTGTTATCGTTAGAATATCAAGAACAATATAGAAAAAAAGTGAAATTTCTACTTTTTCTTTTAACATAATCAACCCTGAATGAAATTTTCTGCCGCCTTTACCATCACAAGTAGAAGTAATCTCAGGGAAAGCCCGACAGATAGTATTGTTTGTGTAAATGGATTCAGGTTATAATGTTTTTTGAAAAACTTAAACATGCCAAGATTGTGGTTTAGAAGAGTTGTCTTCCAGAACCTTGCACGAGTCACTCCAAGATGATGGAAGAATACTGCATCTGCAACGAAACAGACATTCCATCCTTTTTTTCTCATTCTGTAACAGAGGTCTGTATCTTCAACAAAAATGAAATAATCTTCATCAAATATTCCCACTTCCTCAAGTGCTTTTCTTCTCACTATCATACTCGCACCAAAAACCCAATCTACTTCGATATTCTTCGAATAGTCTTCATCCATCATTAGATATTTCCTTGAAACCCTGTTATAGGGAAGAAATTTTATAAAAATAGATTGCCTTCCAAAAAAAACAGAAAAGATTGTTGGAAACCGCCTGCAGGAATACTGGATGCTTCCATTAAAATTGAGGAGTTTTGCACCCGCAATACCCGCATCTGGATTCCTGTTCATAAAATCTACCAGGGCATCCAGTGCACCTTCAGTCACTATCGTATCAGGATTCAGTATGAGAATATACTTCCCCTTTGAGCGGACAATTCCCTGGTTGTTAGCATAAGAGAATCCAAAATTTGAACTGTTTTTTATAAGTTTAACCTCAGGATAATGTTTTTTTACAATTTCAATAGAGTTATCATTTGAATTATTATCTACAACAAAGATTTCGAATGACCTCTTTGGTGAATTCTTTCCGATAAAGTCAAGACATCTTGTAAGAAATCTTCCTGTATTAAAATTTACTATAATAATTGATAGTTCGACTTTTTTCTTCGCCTCGGAAAGTCTCTGACCTTTCATTATTTTTTAACTCCAAAGATTTTAAAAAACCTTAATCTCAAAACCAGAAAGAAGGCTTCCCAGACGATTCTCTTTGACATCTTGGATTCTCCAACTCTTCTATCTACAAATATAACAGGGATTTCCTTTATTCTGTAACCTTTTCTAAAGACCCAATAATTCATCTCTATCTGAAAACCATATCCATCTGAATGGATACTATCAAGGTCAATGGATTCAATCACTTCTCTTCTATAACATTTAAACCCGGCAGTCAGGTCCATTACAGGTACTCCTGTTACAATTCTTGCATAAACATTTGCAAAATAGCTTAATAGAAGTCTGGAAATGGGCCAGTTTACAACGCTTATTCCATTTTTGTATCGTGAACCTATAACAAGGTCTACTTTTTCTATTGCATCCAGGAATCTTGGTATATCTTCAGGGTCATGGGAAAAATCAGCGTCCATTTCAAAAATATAATCGTATCGATTTTTTAAACCATACTTAAAACCTGCTACATAAGCTGTCCCTAAACCTGACTTCTTCTTTCTTTCAATAAGATGTACCCTGTCCTCTTTTTTCTTAATTGAATTCACGATGTTTCCTGTACCATCGGGAGAATTGTCATCAACGATGAGAACATCACAGGAAGGACATATTTTCAGAACAGCAGTTATAATTTTCGAAATGTTTTCCTCCTCGTTATATGTGGGAATGATTATAAGAGCTCGTTTATTCACCTTAAACTTCACCCGTATAATTTTTGAACCATTTAACTGTCTCATCCAAACCAGTCTTTATATCCACCTGAGGTTCCCATGAAAGCATTTTTTTTGCCTTTGATATATCAGGTTTTCTGCATCTTGGATCATCCTCTGGCAGTTCTTTAAAAACAATCTCGATTTTTCGACCTGCAATTTCAGCAATGAGTTCTGCAAGCATCTTTATGCTTATCTCTTCAGGGTTTCCAAGATTAACTGGATAATGATAATCCTTCAACATCAATCTGTAAATCCCTTCTATAAGGTCTGTTACATAACAGAAACTCCTCGTCTGCTCGCCCGTACCAAAAATTGTGAGAGGTTCGTCTTTAAGACATTGCATAATGAAGGTTGGAATAACCCTTCCATCGTCCGGTCTCATCTTAGGACCGAATGTATTGAAAATTCTGACTATTCTTGTATCTATATTATGGTATTTATGATATGCCATTACAAGAGCCTCTGCAAACCTTTTCGATTCATCATATACTCCCCGCGGCCCAATAGGGTTAACATAACCCCAGTATTCCTCATTCTGTGGATGAACCTGAGGGTCTCCATAGACCTCGGACGTAGAAGCAAGAAGAAACTTTGCATTCTTCTTTTTTGCAAGACCAAGTGTATTAAGTGTCCCTACAGCACCAACCTTTAGTGTCTGAATGGGATATTTCAAATAATCAATTGGACTGGCTGGTGAAGCAAAATGGAGAACATAATCAACGTCTCCATCAATATCAATAAATTTTGTAACATCCTGTTCTACAAATTTAAAATCTTCATTATCTATGAAGATTTTTATGTTTTCTCTTTTACCTGTAATAAGATTGTCAATTACAGTGACAGAATGACTCTTATTGAGCAGAAAAGCAGTAAAATGCGTGCCTATGAAACCAGCTCCGCCTGTCAATACAACTCTCATTCTCTCCATATCTTTCCTTGAAATAATACAAAATAAAAACCCATTTGTCAATAAGATTTTTATGCTTATCTGCTTAACTCACATTTTAATATTTTGCCTGAAAGGTTCACTGTCTTGGAAAACATTTTGTTTGCCCGTGTTCCTTGTTTTGAATAGAAGCCTGCCTGTCAAGGTTGTCATTGCGAGGAGCGAAGCGACGTGGCAATCCCATATTCACCGCAAAGCATGCCCTGAGTCCTCCGTTTCACTAGAGGACAGGCTCCGTCGAAGGGACGCAAAGCCCGCAGAGTTTTTTTATTCACCACTTCTATTTTCTGTTTCTTTCTTCTATTTGCTGCATTTCCCCGATACACCGTTTCTCTGTTTCGCTTTCATATTTCATACATTTCCCAAGCCGTTGCAGA
>SOKM01000172.1 GCA_004375785.1 Candidatus Cloacimonadota bacterium
CCCTATCCGTCTCCCTACTCCTTACTGCCTACTGCCTACTATCTTTCTCACTTCTCTCGTAAGAGAAGCACTATCTATTCCCATAGCACCATATAATGCTCGAGTGAATCCTGAGGGTGCAAAATCCGTGACCCCGATCTTTTTGAATATCGTTCCCATTCCTGTTTCCGCAATGAGGTTGCCAACGATGGTCCCAAGACCTGAATAGACAAGATGGTCCTCAAATGTAAATATGGGACCCTTAAATATTGCTTTCTCTATGTCTTTTAGTGTTAGTGAAAGAGGAGTAGAGATATTCCAGATATCGAAGTTGATGCCTTCCCTTTTTAATTCCTCCCATGAAAGTAAAGCCTCTATAAGGGATGAGCCGTATGTCATAATTACACCATTTTCTCCTTCCCTGACTACATCCACTTTACCGTAATTAAAGTCGTAATCTCCGCCAAAAAATGGTCTTCCAATCGAGTCAGCAACAATAGGGTTTTTCGTTCTTCCCGTAACAACGAGGAAATTACCTTCTTCTTTTGAGATATATCTAATTACTCGGTCTGTCTGGTTTGGGTCGGCAGGGATAATAACCTTGAATCCGGGAATATTTCGTGCGAGACCCAAAAAATCGATGCAGTGATGGGTTTTACCATCCTGTCCCACATTTATGCCTGAGTGGGTTATTATTACCTTCAGGTTTGTATGATTTATTGCATTTAACCTCTGCTGGTTGTAAACTTCGTCTATTCCGAAAACACCAAAATCAGCAAAGAAGGTAAGAATTCCCTCTATTGATAAGACACCCGCGAGCGTTGCTGTATTATGTTCCTGGACGCCACCTTCAATAAACCATTCGGGTGCAATTTTCTCAAAGAGATGAGTTCTTACCGATTCCTTCAGGTCACAGTCGAGAGCAACAATCGGACTTGAGTTTTTCATCTCTTTATTTATTAGTGCGATGTTTTCAAGTGCTTTGCCAAAGGCATCCCTGTTTCCCATCTGAGCAGTTACTTCGTAATTTAATGGTTTGTTAGTCCCAATAATAAGTGGCGCAGAATATCTCTTTTTCTTTACCATAGGAAGGTTTGACTCTTTTCTCTTTTTTTTATAGAAACCAATTTTTTCCTCAATGTCTATTTCTATGAGTGCCTTACAGCATTCATCAGGAGAAAGTGGACTGCCGTGATACTTTACCACATTTTCCATAAATGAGACCGATTTTCCCATAGTGGTATGACACAGGATAGCATAAGGGGAAGAGGAATCATTTATACTCTTTCTAATCGCACTATAGATTTCTTCGTAGTTGTGACCGTCGAGTTCAATTACCTTCCATCCATCAGCAGTGTAATTCTCTTTTATTTTTACCTCCATTATTTCATGGACAGAACCGGTTATTTGTAACTCATTGTAGTCGATGAGAACAGTTATGTTGTTTAGGTTGAATTTTCTGGCAAACCTCCGAGCTTCAGAAATCTGACCCTTTGCCTGCTCACCATCGCTCATTAATACAAAGACATTGTAATCCCTTTCGTGAATTTTCGATGCAAGCGCAAACCCGCATCCGGCTGAAAGTCCCTGCCCCAAATTCCCCGTTGACCATTCGCAGCCTGGAACACTTCTCTCCACATGCCCTTCGAAGATTGACCCACATCGCCTGAAATTTGTCAAGGTATTTTCTACATTAAAAAACCCCAGTCTTCCAAGTATTGAATAGACACCTGCAGATGTATGGCCATGACTGACTACAATCCTATCTCGCGTCGGATTGTCAATCTTTGACGGGTGAATGTTTGCAAGACCGTATACTACAATATAAATATCAGCAGAAGACATTGAACCTCCTGGATGACCTGAATCAGCAACTGTTGTCATCGTGAGAATATCTCCCCTTATAATCTTTCCAAGTGTATCAAATCTCTTCATTGTTGAGAGGGAAAGTTTTTCGCTCTTAAAAAGATAATCGGGTTGCTTAATAAACCAGTCTTTTAGTAAACCACTTTTCTTTGTTTTTCTCATCAGTCTCCTTTCTACTAAAGCGATTTCTGAGAAAACCCAGAAATTGCTGTAATTAAAGCCAGTGAAGCAGATTTTAATGCTCCATCACAGGCGTATTGACTCTCCTTATACAATATTTTTTATTAAGTGTCAAACAATTTCAGAAAAAAAAAATGATGTGGCTAATTTTTCTGTTAAGGCAATATGATAATGTCCTATTTGGGCAAAGTAGAAATGTCCTATTAAC
>SOKM01000082.1 GCA_004375785.1 Candidatus Cloacimonadota bacterium
AGAAGGTTATGGATAGAGCGGGAAAATTTGAAAGTGGAGGAAAACTCTTAATCACCGCACTTAATGGACGAGCAGAAGTATACAGCCTTGTCGGTAGATACAAAGAAGCGTTAAAAGATTACAAAAAAATTGTAGGTTTCACCGGAGAGCCAGATAAAAAGGTTGAATCCTTTATAGGGTTAGGGAAACTACATCAGAGAAAAGGCAACACTTACAAAGCCAATTTTTACTACAAAAGGGGACTGCTCATTGCAAACAAATATAGATTAAAACTAAAAAAAGCAGTGATACTAAATGGACTGTCCGATGTAAAAATATACGAATCAAAAAACAGAGATGCGCTGGGTTATGCAAGGAGGGCTTTATTTTTATTTAAGAACATATCAGAGAAAGGGTGCGAGGTTAAAAGAGGGATTGCAGAGAGCCTCAACAGTATGGCCGGAGTCTACTCTTTGCAGGGCGAACTCAAGAAAGCGTTAGAATTTTATAAGAAGAGTCTCAAGGTCAGGAGTTCAATAGACGACAAAGAAGGGATGGCTGTCAATTTAAATAATATAGGAACCACTTATACTGATCTTAGAGAATATAAAAATGCATTGCTTTATCTAAAAAAAAGTCTTAGGATGAGAGAAGAAATAGGTTATGTTCAGGGAATTGCACTCAGTTTGAATAATATTGGTATAGTCTTCTGGAATCAGGAGAGGTATAAAGAAGGTGTGAGTTATTTCAAGGAGAGCCTGAAGATACAGAGGAGACTTGGAGATAAATCCGGGGTTGCAACCAGTTTGAATAATATAGGAATTGTATACAAAACTTACGGAAGATACGAAGAGTCTTTTAGCTGCCATAAGGAGAGTTTCAAAATACGCAAGGAGATTGGAGATAGGTTTGGGATGACAATTAATCTCAATCAAATGGGCTGGCTCCACTTTCAAATGGGGGAGAAAAAAAGAGCTCTCTTAATGAGTAAAGAAGAGGGGAAAATCTGTCGAAAGATTAAAAATGAACCAAGGTTAATGAATTACTACAGTTTAAGAGGAAACATCCTGAAAGATAACCATGAGTTCAGAAAAGCATACAGCCTTATTGAAAAATCTTTAAAAATTAGCAGAAAGTATTCTTTTAAGACCGATGAAGCACGCAACTTATACGATTTAGCTCGGGTTATTGTTCTTGCCTATGAAGAAAAGAAGGGTTTTAGTTTCACATTAACTCAGGCAAAAGAGTATTTAATAAAAAGTCGGGATATTTTTAGAAATGAGAAGGACAAATTAGCCAATGCAGGGTACTGGCGGGTTTTACACAATTGTATATAGCGAAAGAAGAACACAGTAAATCTCTGAAGTATATCGAGGAAGCCGAGAGGGCTGCTCTTGGAATAGAATACCAGGAATTTCTGCCCACAATTTTTTATTTGAAATCAGTTGTTCTGTATTATCTAAAAAGGGTATCAGAATCAACCAAATACCTGAAAAGGGCAGAAAAACTTGCTGAGGAGATAGGTCTAAAACCCCTTCTCAAAGAAATCGACAAACTCAAAAAGGATAAATATGAATTTGTTTAAAAAAATTCTTTTGGGGGTTTTTCTTCTTCTTCTCGTTCCTCTAATACTTTGTTCCTCAGAAAACCGAAAATCCCTCTTTTTAACAAAGGCGGTTGACCCGCTTGGGAAGGATATCTCTGGTGACAGACAGATAGGTGTGGTAAAGAGTCTGCTTAGTAAACTATTTGTTGTTTCGGTTAGAGATGAAGAAAATAATCCAATTAAAGATATAGAAGTCGCCTTCAAAGTGCTCGATGATAAAGAAGCTCAGTGTAACCCACAGGTTGCTTACACGGACGTAAACGGATACGCAAAAACCGCGGTTACACCAGGGAAGAGTTCAGGTAAATTTATTCTTGAGGCAGAATTACTCAGTGACCCATCAAAGAGACTTATCTTTACCTATAATGTTTTTAACAGAAGATGGGTCTATCTTCTTATTATACAACTCATCGGCGGATTCTCACTTTTCTTTTTCGGATTCAGGGTTGCCGGTAAAGGACTGACAAAATCTGCTGGCGGTAGCCTAAGAGAATTACTTTACCGTTTTACCCATAACCGTTTCTTCGGTTTAATATCAGGTATCATCATTACTTTCCTTTTACAATCAAGCACTGCGGCAAACGTTATGCTCGTCGGTTTTCTTACAGCGGGTCTTATCCCATTTATAAATGCTTTATCCATTGCAATAGGAACGGCTGTCGGAGCAACCATAACTGTCCAGTTGATTGCATTCAAGATATACAACTATTCACTGCTCATAATAGGTATCGGTTTTCTTCTGAATAGTCTTAAAAAACCCCTGAGATACTATGGACAGTTCATTCTCGGATTCGGGCTTATATTTCTTGGGATAAAAATTATGGGTGAAGCTTTCCTTCCTTTGAGTTTGAGCGGCTCACTTGAAACTTTCTTTACTTTATTCAAGGAGCACACTTTGTTTGTTTTTTTGATTTCTGCAATTTTTACTGCACTTATCCACTCAAGTGCAGCAACACTCGGTGTCGTTATTAGCCTCTCTTTTCAAGGAATTATAGGACTCGAACACGCCCTTCCTGTTATACTCGGCGCGAATCTTGGAACGAGCACAACTGCACTTTTTGCAAGTATCAGGGGTAACAGAGAAGCGAAGATGTATGCGCTCTCTATTTTCCTCTTTAAACTAATAACCGTTCTTGTTTTCCTTCCTCTGGTTGGTTTCTGGAGTAACTTGTTTCAGAGGACAGCTGGGACTGTCGCAAGGCAGATTGCAAACACCCATACTTTTTTTAACTTCATTCTTGCCGCTATCTTTTTACCGGTTGTAAAACCCGTTGGTAAATTGCTAGAGAGAATAGTTCCTAAGGAAAAGAAAGAATTATTGAAAGGCCCCCGGTTCCTTGACAAAAAAATTATAGAGAACCCTGCAGCAGCAATAGCTCATACTCAGAGAGAAATTCTTAGAATGGCAGATATGGTTAGTGAGATGTTTACAAATTCAATGGAAGTATTTAAAGATAACGACAAAGACCTGATGCGCAACCTTGTTAAAAAGGATGACGAGGTGGACAATCTCGAAGAGGCAATAAATGACTACCTGACGGGTGTTTCACAGGAAGAGCTGACAAATTATCAATCAAAAAGGATTACATCTCTATTCTTTATTACGGATGAACTCGAACATATTGGAGATATTGTGAGTAAAAGCCTTATGATCTATGCCGGAAAAAAAATAAAAGAAGGATTTATCTTTTCCGACGAGGGATTTAACGAACTAATTGATTTTCACGGAAGAATAAAAGAAAATTTCAACCTTGCGGTTAGCGCACTTACTACCTATGATAAAAGTCTGGCAAGAAGATTAATGGAAGAAAGACAGCAGTGTGTAGATATACACATAAAGCTCCACAATGCACACATTGAAAGATTAAAAAGGGGTCTTGTGGAGACAATAGAAACAAGCACCATTCATCTTGATTTCATCGATGACCTCGAGCGGGTAAATTTCCATATCTCAAACATAGGCTATGCTATCCTCGGCAAAATCACACCAAAACCTTAAATACATTTAGCCGCGGATTACACAGGATGGCTCGCCTGTTGCATAGTAGAGAATAACCGATTATCCCTTACTAAGTTCTTCGATGTATGCCTCGATGTCTTCTATTTTCTCTTTCAGACTATCGATATGCTTCTTGAGCATTTCAATCTTTTTCTTCTTGCTGAAGAAATGTGGTCTGTGACTTAACCCCGGTGTACAGCAAGATGCATTCATTCCCATGTGCTTAACAAATTTATGGCTCGTTGGTTCACAACACATTTTTTTTCACCTCCTTTATTAGCTTATGCTAAAAAACTTATATAAAAATTAAAAAAAATTAAGGTTTCTTCTTTTTCTTCACTTTAGTATCAGGACAACATTTAGATGATTCGAGAATGGTACAGCATGCAATTGCTCTTTTGTGCATAATATCGATTTGATTTCTGTATTTTAGGAGTGTATCCGGGTTGATGGTATAGTGAACAAAATATCCCTTTCTGTCAGCTTTAACAAGACCAGCGCTTTTCAAAATTTTAAGGTGCTGAGAGACCGCTGGTTGAGTAACTCCAAGTTTATCTGCAATTGCGCACACGCAGAGGTAACCCCTTTTTGACGATAGGAGATTCAATATTTTTAATCTCGTTGGGTCACCAAGTGCTTTGAAATCTTCTGCCTTTATTTTAATAATGTGTTTCATTTTTCATATAAGTTTATAAGTATCTACTAATATAATATAATACATTTTTCCAAAAATGTCAAGTTTTTTTATATCCTTTTTTCTGATTTTCGTAATTTCCATTCTCGCATTTTAATCTCTTATATTCTTTTTCAATCCCTGTTAATAAATTTTCTTCTTGACAAATTGGTATTTTGTGTGTATAATATCGTATGACATACGATATACTGTTCATAAAATACAAGGAACGTATATGAGAAATCAAAAGACCTTGGGCCCTGTTAGTGCAAATTTAATTATGACTCTTATGGATAGGAGTAAACGAATGTTTAGAATCAACGATGTCATGGGAATTACTGGAAAGAATCAGATTCAGGCTGCTGATCTTTTGTATCATCTGATAAAAAGAAAAGTAATCCTAAGACTAACTAAGGGAAAGTATATGATAATTCCGACAGAAGCAGGTTCTTCTTCGATGTACATAGAGAATTATTATATCGTTGCTCGTGAACTTGCTGAGCCAAGGAAATATTATTTATCGTATTATAGTGCGATGGCTATACATGATATGTTAACTCAACCTATTACTAAAGTATTTATCTCTTCCCCTTCGAGAATCCGAAATGTTAGGATAAACAACATTGAGTTTAAATTTATTTTTTGTAACCCGAAAAGATTCTGGGGATTCAAGGGTTTGTGGGTAACCAAACAGGAGAAATGTTTTGTAAGTGATGTAGAGAAGACAATTTTGGATTGTCTCTTTCAACCGCGATACTGTGGAGGAGTATCAGAAATTGTAAAGGGTATCTTGATGAAAAAGCACGAAATAAACTATGACAGAATAACTGAATATTGTCAAAAATTTAAGAGAAAAGCACCTGTAAAGAGATTGGGATACATAATGGAAATTTTCAAAATGGGTGAAGAGAAATTGTCCATATTGAGACGAATATCCTCAAGTAATAGCTATATACCTTTAGACCCATTATTGCCCAAATGTGGTAAGCATTATTCGAAATGGGGATTGATACTCAATGTGAAACCGGAAGAACTCAAAAGAGTAGTCGAAACATGATACATTATTCTGAGATTGTAAAACTGTCCTCTGATTATGGGGTTTTGAATGATATCATTGAAAAAGATTATTGTATTACCTGGGTTCTTATTGGTATGGGAAAAGAACAATTTCTACAGAATATTGTCTTTTACGGAGGGAGTGCGCTAAAGAAGGTTTACTTTCCTAAATATCGTTTTTCAGAAGATATGGATTTCCTGACAGAAGAAAAACTTGATTTTGAAAACTTTCTTAGTTGTTTTGAAGATGTATATTCAACAATACTGGAAATGACTAATTTAACCTTAACTACCGATTCTCAAAGTGTTGAGATAACTGACGGTAGGTTGCAATTTTTTGTGAAATACGATGATTTTTCTGAATTTTCTAAAGGTGGGAAGGTTAAGATAGACTTGTTTAGAAATGCGGAATTGATTGAAAAGCCTATTTTACGTCAAATTATTTTGAATTATAGTGATACTATCGACAAGTCTGTAGAATTTCCAACATACTCAGTAGAGGCTTTATTAACAGAAAAAATTTCTGCTATGACCGACAGGACTGAACCAAGAGATCTTTATGATGTTTGGTTTCTATTAAAACAAAAGGGGATAAAGGTTGCGAAGGTCAGAGGCTATTTGAAAAAAAAGTATGGTTACGAGTTTTCTCGAAGTCATATATTACCTCATATTAACAAGCCGTATGATAAACTATGGAAAGAGCGACTGAAAAGTCAAATCTTTAATCTACCGGGACTAAACATCGTAAGAGAAGAATTAACCTATTATGTTAATCATTTCTTTGGGCATTAATATTCTTGGTATTTGTGATTAAAGTAGTTGTTCGAGGGTGCCCCTTATTATCTCATAAGAGAAGCCTCTGCGTAGGAGGAAGTCGTAGAGTCTTCTTTTTATCTTTACCTTATCGTTAATCTTCTTTAACGTTTCCAATCTTCTTTTTGCAATCTCAAGTGCCCTATCAAAATCCCCTTCAACCACTTTCTCTTCGCTGAAAACCTTGTCTATTATCGTTTGACTGATACCCTTCTGTTTCAGTTCATACCCAATCTTAAAACTTCCTTTCGGATTAAGACAAAGCCTATCATGAATAAATGCTTTTGCAAACGCATAATCGTCAATTAGAGAACTCTCTTTGAGGTTTTGCACTACAGTAGTAATTATACTTTCTTCGTAACCTTTCTTTTTCAGTTTATCCGTAATCTCCTGTTCCGAATACATACGACGGTTAAAGAGGTTGAGTACTTTTTGTTTTCCTTCTGCGATTTCTTTTTCTTCTATAACCCTGAGCATTTCTTCTTCATTAACCTCTTTCCCCTCGAAGAGGTCGAGTTTTAGGAGGAGTTCCTTTGGGATACCGCAGAAAAAATTGTCATCAAGGAAAATAGATACCCTGTTCTCTCTTTTCTTCTGATTCTCTATCTTTGTTATCTTTTTCAAACGCAGAAATTTAAACAGGGATATAAAGAGAATTAAAGAGATTTTTATTATTAAAATTCTCTTTCAATCACTGTTGATGAAATTTTGGTTCTTGAGTCTGTGTGGTTAAATTTTTTCTTTATTATTCTCTACGCTCTCTGTAGTATCTTCTTTCTTATTTTCTTCTTTGGAGGACAAGCCAATGTTTTCTCTGATTTTGGTTGTTATTTCATCCTTGATGTCCTTGTTTTCTTTCAGAAACTCTCTTGCATTCTCTCTGCCCTGTCCAAGTCGTGTATCACCGAGAGAGAACCAGGTTCCTGATTTATCAAGCACGCCGAGTTCAGTCCCCAAATCGAGGATTTCTCCTTCCTGTGAGATGCCTTCACCATAGATAATGTCAAACTGTGCATCCTTAAACGGAGGAGCAAGCTTATTTTTTACAACCCTGACAACGACCCTGTTCCCTACTATCTCGTCACCCTTTTTTATCTTTGTAACACTTCTTATATCAAGCCTGATAGACGAATGAAACTTCAAGGCAAGACCTCCTGGTGTAGTCATAGGGTTGCCAAATACTACACCTATCTTGTATCGTATCTGATTTACGAAGATTGCACAGGTCGAGGATTTGCTCAATACTGCTGTAAGTTTTCTTAATGCCTGAGACATAAGTCTCGCACGAAGACCCATATGTGCATCTCCCATCTCTCCCTCTATTTCTGCTTTTGGCACAAGCGCAGCTACTGAATCAACAACAATAACATCTACAGCCCCACTCCGTGTCAGCATCTCTACGATTTCAAGAGCCTGCTCCCCTGTATCAGGTTGGGAAATCAGTAATTCTTCAACATTTACCCCAAGCCTTCTTGCATATGTTGGGTCTAATGCGTGCTCTGCATCTATGAATGCCGCCACCCCTCCCAACTTTTGCGCTTCACTTACTATATGAAGAGCGATGGTAGTCTTTCCCGAAGCCTCTTTACCAAATATTTCAACAACCCTTCCTCTTGGAACACCTCCGATGCCAAGAGCGGCATCAAGTGTAATTGAACCTGTTGGGATTACCCCTGCTTCAGTATGAATTGCTCCCTCCCCCATTCTCATTATTGTTCCTTTGCCGAACTGCTTTTCTATCTGCTTGAGTGCAAGGTCGAGTGCTTTTTCCTTATTTTTGTCAATCATATACCCTCCTACATAATAATAATA
>SOKM01000224.1 GCA_004375785.1 Candidatus Cloacimonadota bacterium
ATAACATTGACAGGGTGGATATTCAAGAATTGCCTCTTGAACTTGTAAATATGTCTGCAAAACCTCTCATCTTTGGACTACGGTATTTAAGACACCCATTTCTTTTGACATTAAAGATCACCAAACACGAAGAACTTCCTGTCGTAAATACGGTAATAGATAATGCAAACGTGATGTCGGTCTTTCTGGAGGAAGGAAAAGTAATAACAAGGATAGTCTATACTATGCGAAATACAGGGAAACAGTTCCTCGAACTCAAATTGCCAGAAAACGCTGAGATATGGAGCCTATATGTTAATGGAAAGAGAGAAATCCCTGCAAAGAATGAGGAAGGAACGTTTATGCTCCCGCTTGCCCGCTCCATAATTGAAGGTGAAAACATCGTTGCCTTTGATGTAGAGGTTCTATATTATTATAAGAATCACACGTTCTCAATTTTAGGGTCAAAGCGATTACAATTTCCAAAAACCGATGTGATTATCAGCAAAATGTTGTGGTCTTGTTACCTTCCCGATGAGTATCGAATCATTCATTTCGGCGGTAATGTTGAAAAAGAGAAGCTCGCTACTGGAATTAATCCCCTCCTAGGCAAGAGGCGTGTATTCAGATATGACGAGGTTGGTGGATACAACAAGGCGTTGGAGAATTGGGAAAACCCTGATGAACTGGCTGCAGATAGTGATATTAAAAAGAAGCAAAAGTTGTTAAAGAGCGAATTCAAGACAAGTGTTTTAAATGAACCAGAAACATTCCACAGACAACTTAAAGAAGAGATTGATTTTGCTCAGAATATTCAGGCAGAACAACAAAAAGGAATTATCTCAGGCGGAACGGGAGGAATGGCACTTCTCAAAATAGAGATACCCACCTCTGGTCAACTTTATCGGTTTGCTAAAACCCTTGTAGAGGGGGAAGAACTGTATGTCGATTTTCAGTATATAAGTGGATGGCTTAGTGTAATTTTCAAAATTCTCATTCTCTTCATCATCGTTTTTATCATTTATCTCCTGCGGTTAAAAATCAAAATCAGGTTTATAAGGATTAAGGCGTGGGTTACATCTCAAAGAGCATTCTGGAATCAGGTAAAAACCCCAAAAGGAGTCCGGGTTATTCTTGGAATCTGCGCTATCGTTTTCTGGTTTCTCTCTAAATTTCTCTTTGTCATTTTCGTTCTCCTCTTTCTGATTGCCTGGCTTAAACCAGAATGGCTTTTTCGGAACAAAAAGAAAGCCTCCAAGTAAGAAACACAACTTCCACAAGCATAAGAAAGAATAATTACAAATTTTTTATCTTGCAGTAAAAAACTATTTCGGTGAGGGAAAAGTGAAACAAAATAAGTATATTCAGATAGGAGTTATCGGTTTAGTCTTATTAAGTATATTACTAATTATTCCTTTACAAGCAGATAATAATGTAGAAAAGAAAAAACCGAGTAGCATAACACTCGATTGGGAGGAATTCCAGAAGATTCTGAAACTTGATGTAGATGAGGTCAAACTTACCTGGGACGAATTTTCAAAACTCCTGTCAATGACAGGTTTTCGTTTCAAACCCGAATATAAGGTGGAAGGTGGAAACGTCATTCTAACAAGGGAACAATTCAAGAAGTTAATTGATAAGATGAAACCACCCGGGCGAGAAGAGGTTACGCCACCTTCTGACTATTTAATAAAAAAGGGAAGTTACAATGGGATTTCGGGTAAAAAGAGTACGCAATTCACCGCTCTTTTAGAGCTGCAAATCTTCAAGAAGGAAAGGAAAGCCTATTTGAAGATACCTCTTTTCCGTGAGGAGTTAGCTATTGAAGATATCCGTTTTGATGAAAAACCAGCCTCAATCATTACCGAAGGTGGGTGGCATTATCTAAACACAGATGAAGTTGGAAAACATTCAGTGAGAGTAAAATTCTCAGTTAAATCATCGCTGGACAAAGGAACCCCTGGATTAAATTTCAACATTCCTCACACCCCAATAACATATGTCCTGCTGGATATTCCCAAAGAGGATATGGAGATAACTATTGGAAATGCTCAAGAACTGCAGACGAGAGCATCAAGAAATCACACTATAGTAGAGGGTTATCTTATCCCCACCTCAGAGATACGTATTTCCTGGAAGAAGAAATCTGTTAAGATTGCCCATGGTCCTGCCAAGATTTATGCTGAACTCTTCAACCTTCTCTCCATTGAGGCAGATGCCATCAGGGTTACTAC
>SOKM01000243.1 GCA_004375785.1 Candidatus Cloacimonadota bacterium
AAGTCCTTAAGGCAAAGATTTTGAAGGGATTGACTCCAGACCTGAATGATGCAGCAATAGAGGCAGCCTATGCAACCTTATTCTATCCCGCAAAACAGAGGGATAAGCCAGTTAGGGTGTGGGTCTCGATGCCTATGATATTTAAGCTGAAGTAGGCATTAAAGACCGTTAATAGTAATTCGTTAAAGCGCTGTCATTGCGAGCCCAATAAGGCAGAAGAGATAAGAGTGAATGGGTGAAAGACGGTGTTATAAGAGAAGATAAGATGGGGGGTCAGGTGAACTTATTTATGGAGAAAATGAGATTGCTTCGCATAAGTAAAGCGGGAAGATACACTCGCAATGACAGAAAGGGTGATGAAATTTAACGAAAAAGAGACAGGTATTTTTCAATAAGGAAAGTCCCCCAGAAATAAGAAAAAGCTGCAGCGATGCTTATAAATGGTCCAAAGGGAACTACAGTATCCTTCTTCTTTTTTATTGTAAGAATAATTCCGCCAATGATACTTCCGAGAAAACTTGCAAGGATAAGTGTTAAAAGAACCCCCTTCCATCCCAAGAATGCTCCTACCATCATAAAAAGCATAACATCTCCCATCCCCATTGCCTCTTTCTTAAAAACCCATTTTCCAATAACTGCTGTCAAAAGAAGTATCCCACCACCGACTGCAATACCGATTAAGGAGCCTAACCAATGAAAAGTTTCTAAGAAAAACGAAAAGGCAAAACCTATGATAATACCAGGAATCGTGATTTTGTCCGAGATAACTTGGTGTTTTAAGTCAATAAAAAATATCGGAAGCAACAAATATAAAAAGAGAGAGGTTGCAAAAAAATTCAAGCTGAACCCGTAATATAAAAATGAAAGTGGAAGGATTATCCCGCAAATAAATTCCACAAGAGGATACTGAAAAGAAATCCTCTTTTTACAGTTTCTACACCTCCCTCCTAATATTATAAAACTTAAAAGAGGGATATTGTCATAGAATGCAATTTTATGGTTGCAGAAAGGACAGTGGGAGGAAGGATATATGATTGATTCATTCTTCGGCAGCCTGTATATAACTACATTAAGAAAACTACCAATGCAAAGACCAAGTAAAAATAGAATGAGTAATATTACCACAGTATAAGTCTATCCTGTTTATGTATATAATAATGGAATCTTATCTATTGCCCAGATGTTAATATTAATTCAATTGGGAAAGATTTCCCATAGCCTGTTATAACATATTTTTTGGCTGGAACATGATTACCGAAAGCAATTGGAGCTCCGTTCGCGTCATAGCCGCAATAATAAACACAACCAGAGGGAGGAATCGCTGGAGGATGCCGGTTATCTATTGCGTTTAGGTTTTTTCTGAAAGGGTTTTTGAACCCTAAATGAGGGCTGATAAGTGCTTCGTCAGGGAAGGGTGGGATTTGGGCACCTGCCGCAAGTGACTGGTCATTGGTTGATGGGAAGCCTAATAAAATAAGAATATCGCTCACTTTCGTATCTATATCCCCAGGATAAAACGATTCTGCCATAGTAGAAAAGTCTTCCGCACACACCTGGACGATATGCATATTTGCTTTCAACGATGCTTCTTTTGCTCTACAAGCCATCCTGAAAAAATTTGGAATAGCTAAAGCTGCTAAGATTCCGATAATGGTAACTACCATCATTAGTTCAATAAGTGTGAAACCGAGACTGCTTTTCTTATCAAACATTTTAACTTCTCATATAATTTTAACTATACTTAGGTAATTTATAAATGTCAAGATTTTTTATGAGATTTTTTGAAAAAATTAAAAATCTCTGATTACATAGGTTAAAGTCCCGATTACACAGATTAAAAAAAGGTCACTGAGTAGTTTTTCCGAGAACACTTTATAGATGTTTTTTCCATTTTCTTCTTAAATATCCTCCAGTTGAGCATTCAACTATTCTTTTCTGATGATTAATATAGTATTCTCCACTGTCTGGTGCAAGAGGGATATTTTTAATAAATCCTTCTTTAACCAGAACTTGTAATGTTCTTGGAAATTCCCTTTTATCCTGTAAATATGTATCAATCAACCTCTCTATCTTCTCTATCGTGCATTGTTTTATTGACCTCACTGCTACCTCTTGTTCCCATGGATTTTTAGTCGCCCTGTATAATTCCCACCAGAGATAGAGAGATATATCGATACTTCCTGCTCTCTGGTAAACAAAAGCAGCAAATCTTCTTGTAAAATCGGGTGCATTGGGAAGATGAGCTGCAATCTTAAAAAATTTACCCGCCAGTTTATAGTCTTCTAAATAAATATAATAAAGAAAAGCTTTCATATAAGGAAGCTGCCATTTCATTGGATTTGCCCTCATACCTTTACTTAGAAGTTCGAACCCTGCATCAGGGTCATTAACATTTGTCACAAGAAGGAGTGCACCAAATGTATATGCGACTGTGAACCGTGGGTCAAGGGTGGTGAGAATATCAAGAATGTGCTCAAGGTATCTGAATTCCTTATTTGTCAACATTTCCTGTCCGTAATATTGAATAAATCTTAACCAGACAAAGTCCGAAAGAACATCATCGTAACCACAAGCTACTTGACTGATAAATTTTCCAGATGGGAAGTACATCAATTCTTCTACGAGTTTTTTCTTATTTTTCATACGCTTATCGAGCTGAACCTGGTTCAAGATTATAAACAGAGTTAGTAGGACAAGAAAGAAATAGGGGACAGTTCTTCTTACCATATTAAAAATCCCTCTTCTGAAAAATAATTACAGAGAGTAAAAGCAGAAATATAGTGTAGAGTATGCCATAAGAAAGAGAGTAGAGTAGAAATGCCGTCTCAAGTGGAACCTTGTGAACAATCTCACCCTTAATGTTAAAATTGGACAGGTTTGGAAGTATAAAGTAAATTATATGTGAAATTATCGTTACAATTCGAGACTTGGTTAACTCAGCAAAAATCAGAATATCCCTTGTTAGATGCCCTGTGAAATAGAGCATAAAGGTTATTAAACCACTCATAATAGGAGTGGAAAATGTGGAAAAGAAAAGGGAAATAGCCGTTATGACCATTAGCTCAAGAAAGATATAAAAAATCCCCAGGAGAAGAGTAACATCAAAGGTTCTTGTTGTTAACCATAGCACAAGGTAAATCCATAAAGTCATAATAATTACAACAGTTAAAATAACCAGAAGAAGCCCTATGTATTTTCCGAGCAGGAATTGCCATCTTTTTAGAGGTTTAGATATTATAGTATAAATGGTCTTCTTTTCTATCTCTTCGTAAAGAAGTCTTGTTCCAATAAAAACTGCTATCAAAAGGCCAAAGAAAGATATGGATGCAAGTCCCATATCCTTCGTGACTTTTAGTTCCTCTCCAATAGTAAGGGGCTTAAGGATTCGCGAGGCGCCGATAAATATAATACTAAATAGAACCAAACCATAAAGAACCTTGTCTCTAATAGATTCTCTATAAGTATTTAAGGCTATTGTAACAACCTTCATTTTCTATTTTTGTTATCTTTATGAGTCACCAGATGTGAAAAGTATTCTTCGAGTGTCTTTAACTGTGGAATAATAGAAATAATTCTGCAATTGCTTCTGCAGATAACCCTCTGAATTTGCTCAACCTTCTTAGTTGAATCAATAGTAAGGAAAACTTTTCTATCTTTAACAATACATTCAGCAGATAGACTTCTCACTTCGCTCAAGATTTGCTCATCAATTTCTGAGAGGGTAATATCGATGGTTTTTATCTCCTCTTTGAGAAGTTCATTTAGAGAACCGACCTTTACAAGTTTACCATCTATTAAAATTCCAACCCTATCACAAATTTTTTCAACATCGGGTAAAATGTGGGTTGAAAAGAAAACGGTCTTTCCCTCTTCCCTAAGAGAGAGTAAAATGTCCTTCACATCTTTCCTTCCTATGGGGTCAAGACCCGAAAGTGGTTCATCAAGGATAACAAGTTCAGGGTCGTTTATTAAACTTTGTGCAATACCTATTCTCTGTATCATGCCCTTTGAGTAACTGTGAATTCTCTGGTCAGCCACATCTTCTAAGCCAACTAAAGCAAAAAGAGACTCTATTTTCTTTTTTCTTTTTCCGTTCTCTATTCCAAAAATCGCACCGTAGAAATGCAAGAGTTCTCTGGCAGAAAGATGTTGGTAGAAAGAAGGATGTTCGGGTAGAAATCCTATCTTTTTCTTAGGTTCAATCTCTTTTATCTCTTTTTCGAGAATCCATGCTTTGCCGGATGTTGGGTATAGAAGACCTGTGAGCATTTTCAGCGTCGTTGTTTTTCCAGCACCATTTGGACCGAGGAAACCAAAGATTTCACCCTCTTCTATAGATAAGGTTAAATGGTCAACTGCCTTTAGAGCCTTCCCAAACAACCTTTTATAAATCTTTGTTAATTCTTCTATCTTAACAGAAATCATATACAAAAAATAATAAAAAAGGCAGCAGATTTATTGAAATCTGCTACCTTTTTTAGATTTTAAGCATGATGTCAGACATTAATTACCAGAGCGAAGTACAATTGTCAGCATTTCTTTGTAACCATCACCGTATATTATATAACCTTCCATTGCAGTTGCGCCAGCAGTTCCGACCGGGCCAAAGTAGACTGTTCCCTGACCGCTGACACCGAGCCCCGGGTTAGCTACATGTCCAGGAACCCCAGGTCCAGGTGCTACGGCAGCAACAAGTTCATCAAGAGAGTTAGCAGCTGGCCAGAAGGGATTGCCATATGTGTTATTACCTGGTAGAAGGGCATTAACAGTAGTTGCTACATCAAGTCTTGTCCCGGGGCACATATCTGCTATAAGTGCTGGATTAACAGCATTTGCATATCCCATAGCAATAAGAACTTGTTGTACTGTAAACTCAGGCTCTTCAGGATAACTTCCCTCCGCCATTGTTGAGAAATCCTCGCAAGAGAGCTGTAAAGTATGCATATTTGCTTTGACAGCTGCTTCCTTTGCTCTCTGTCTCATTGACATAAAGTTTGGGATGGCGATGGCTGCCAGAATACCTATGATGACTACAACAATCATCAGCTCGATTAACGTAAAACCTTTTTTCATCTTCTTCACCTCCTTTTGGTTTAATTTTTCATTCCACCTATATATATATGCATATTCTGTGCCAGCATCACTAATATTTTAAGATTATAAATAACAAAGACTTACTATTCTTCAAGATTCTGTTTTAAACATAATCTTTCGCATTTTGCAAATGGCTTCGCATTTTGCGAAACTTTCTTAATCATTTACATCGCACTTTTTACTACAAAAGATAAAAAATGTCAAGAAAAAAAACAAAAATAATTATTAACAGGGATTGAAAGAGAATATAAGAGATTGTTTCAACCTAAAATAATGCAGAGAGCATAGAGCATAGCGTAATAACATCAAGATTGCTTCCATTGTGAATATGATAGGCTACTCGCATCTACCGTACGGTAACATGGTTCGCAATGACGCATAATTAACTCCTTCAGATGACGCTTTTATATTAGATCGGATGGGTAAAACAGATAAACATTTAAAATAAATCTTTGTGGATTTGTGGCTAAATTTCTCTTGACTTTTCCAGAAATTTATAATAATAATTAGGTATGAAGATACTTATTGTAAGGACGGACAGGATTGGTGATGTTGTTTTATCTCTTCCTCTTGCAGAGATACTAAAAGAAAAAATCCCTGACTGTGAAATTAATTTTATGCCAAGAGAATCAATAAAAGAACTCATATACAATCAACCTTATATTGACAGAGTAATTACTTACAATAGTCAGGGATTATCAAAAAGTATAAGAATACTTAAAAAAGAGAGATATGATATTGCATTTCTTCTCTTTCCAAGTTTTTCACTATCTCTAATGCTTTTTCTTGCACGCATCCCGCAGAGGATTGGTACTGGTTTTCGATGGTACAGTTTTCTCCTGAACCAAAGAATTTATGAACATAGACTGCCTTCAGAAAAGCACGAAGTTGAGTATAATTTAGGTCTGCTAAGAAAATTAGACATCAGTGAATCCGTTAAAAAACCCAAACTCTATGTTGATATTGACGAGAAACTCAGTGCTACTCAATTCTTAAAAAATATTGGTATAGATAGTGACAGTTTCATTGTAGTCCATTCTGGTTCGGGTGGCTCTTCACTTTCCTGGCCTGAGCAAAACTATAAAAAACTCGTCACACTCTTGAGTAAAGAATTGGGGTACCAGATTGTTCTTTCAGGAACTGAAGAAGAGTTTGTAAAAACAGAGCGTCTCAGAGAAGGATGTGACTGGAAAGTTGTAAATATCGCAGGAAAGACAAATCTAAGGGAACTTGCCGCAGTCATTTCACTCGCACAAATATTTATAAGCAGCAGCACAGGTCCCATGCATATCGCATCAGCTGTTGATACAAAGGTAATTGCTTTTTTCCCACCTTCGCGTGTGAATAGAAAAACAAGGTGGGGACCACTCAATACTTCCCTTGTTTTTGAACCACCAGTTCCATACTGTGAAAGATGTATAAAAGAGAAATGTAAGTATTATAACTGCCTTTCCCTGATTACACCCGAATCGGTGATGGAGGGGATAAAGAACTGGAAAACAAAAAGACGCCACGAAGACACAAAGGCACAAAGAATACAGAAAAATAAATATTCATAACTACTGATGAAAACAAAAAGATGCCACATCGCCGCTTTCTTTTTTCTTCTTTTCGCAGTTGCCTTTCTATGTGCGGAGCCAAGGATAGTCTTTGAAAAGGAAGTTTTTGACTTCGGTGAAATTATGGAAGGAGATACAGCTGTCTATCTTTTCCATTTCAAGAATGAAGGCGACACCACACTTGAAATACTGGATATAAGAGCCACCTGTAATTGCACTGTAACTGAACTAAAAGAAAAATTAATAGAGCCTGGAAAAAGTGCGATAATCGAAGCAGTTTTTCATTCCTCTGGAAGGAAAGGGAAGATTACGAAATCCATCTATGTAACAACTAACGATAAAAAAAGGGGATTGATTAGGCTAAAGGTAACAGGAAAAGTAAAAAGAATGTGGGGTTGTGAGCCTACAAAGGTCGATTTTGGAGAGATAAGGAAAAATGGAATACTTATCGACACAATTACCATCAGTTCTATATCTTTAGACACAATAAAGGTTGATTCCATTACCACTGAACCGCCATATTTAACATCAAAAATCGTTTATAGTAAAGGGGATAGCATTGGCATTGAGGTATTACTTGAAACTTCCGAAATTGAAAATGAAAGGTTCATTGGTGTTATCAGATTTTACTCAAACATCCCTGAAAAAAGAATGATTATTATACCTGTGTATGCGAAGATAAAAGAAGAAGTAAAGAATCGCAACCAGGAGGTTGCTCCTACCAATAATTAAAGGAGGTAGGAGCAGGTTTCGGAAATGATAGAATCATACAGTTTCGGGAATATTGTTATTGATGGAAGAGGTTATAATGCTGACTGCATAGTCACGCAGAGCTATGTTAATGGAGATTGGTGGAGAAAGAACGGTCATAAACTCGCAGTAGAAGATATAAAGGAAGCAATAGAAAAGGAAAAACCTGAAGTGGTTGTAATTGGAACAGGGAAATATGGTTTTATGAAGATTCTTAAGGAGACCGTGGACTATTTGAACTCTCTCGGGATAGAACTCCATTCAGGAAATACAGATGGAGCAGTAAAGATATATAATGAAATATCAGCTAATAACAAAGTAGTTGGTTTTTTCCATCTTACCTGTTGACTTGAGTGTCCGTCACTTTTTGTTGGGGACAAGCCCCAACGCTAATAACAAAGTAGTTGGTTTTTTCCATCTCAGCTGTTGACTTGAGTGTCCGTCACTTTTTGTTGGGGACAAGCCCCAACGCTACATTTTTCTCTGGTTTCTTCACCGTTTCT
>SOKM01000245.1 GCA_004375785.1 Candidatus Cloacimonadota bacterium
GCTTTCCACCGAGAAAAGGGGCAAAGCCCCGGCAGAAAACTTATATGGAGTCATTGTTGAGAAAGAAGGAAAAAAAAACTTAAGGAGAGAGAAAAAGAAGATAGTTAATTTTACTAGGTTCTTATTATTCTCCTCAATCTCTGGAAAGACGCTGGCCTGGGTATTGTTGAGGTGGAGGATACAAGAAAGAGGCTGGCTACGTTGAAGAGCCAAATACCTTAAAGCCCTAGCTTACCTAGGTTGAAAAGACAACTGAGCGCGATTAGCATCTCGTTGGGAGAGACGCTTTATATTTATAGATTTCTAATAAAAAAAATAAGGAGGCTAAAATGAAAAAAACATTGCTTCAATTCATCATGATTATTCCTTTGGTTATTCTGCTTTGTTTTACTCTTAGCTGTCAGCAAGGGGAAGAGGTGGCTGAGGAAGCGAAAGCAGAATTAGACCTAAGGCCGATTGCAGACAAACTCATTGAGGTATTCAACAGTCAAGATGCAGCTGCTTTAGCACAACTTTACACAGAAGACCAAGTTACAATATGTTCAGGCGTCCCTGAACCAGTTCGAGGCAGAAAGGCTAAAGAGGAGTTTGTAGGAGGATTTTTCACTGCATTTCCTGATTTGAATATGGAGCCTACTTCGGTATTATTTGCGGATAACCATATCATATTTGAAGTCATCATGAGGGGAACTAATGAAGGTCCTCTAGAAGGCGAAATCCCGCCGACAAGACGTAGCATAGAACTCAATATGATTTTTGTAACAAGAGTCTCTGCTGAAGGATTGATAGAAGAAGACAGAACTTATTATGACACCGCAGAATTCATGAAACAACTGGGATTTATGGAGTAGAAGAATCAAGAAATCATAATCAGGTAATCAGAGAAAAAACTGGCTGGTTCCGTCCAGACCTTTCTTACACACCCAAAAAGAAGTAGGAAATCGAGCCAGAGCGGGTGGCTGTTAACCACTAGGTTGTAGGTTCGAGTCCTACCCGAGGAGCCATTGCTACAGAGGTGATTCCCAGTCTTCAATATAGTCAACCTTATCCATAGTTAGGCAAGTTTAGGCATTTACTGACACACCATTGACACACGGAGAGAGGTCTGTTTTTCTTGTTTGAATCTAACCTTCCATTGTGGTATAAGTCAAATAGTTATAGCTTGGGGACAAAATGAATCCAACAATAAGGGAAGAATTTCTGCTTCAACCAGAAAAGCAGACTTCTATCCCCATGTCTATAAACTAAAAAAAGGAGGTGTTTAATGAGAGGTAAAGTTTCAATCTTTCTATTGGCGGGTCTTGTGGTTAGCCTCTGTGTTCTAACTACATTGGCTCAAGGCGAGGAACAGAAAGCTCAGCTTGGTCTTCTCATTGAGGTTAAGGTTAAACCGACAAAAGTAAATGAACATGGCAAAATCATAAAAGAAATGGTGACTAAAGATACAAAATTCAACCTAGATTACGCATATTACACGTACTACGACAATCATTTCCATACTTATTTTGTCTTGCCACTCAAGAACTATGGAGACTGGGACAATTATATTGCTGCCTGGGACAAGGTCGCAGAAAAGATGGGATTGGAAAAGCATCAAGACCTTTATAAACGTTTTGCAGACACTTATGAGTATTATAAGTGGGCATTTTATTATTACAGACCTGAGCTTTCCTATAATCCAGAAAATCCAAGGCTGAAGCCAGAGGAAGGAAAATTCAGTCTTTGGGATATTATGTATGTCAAGCCTGGAAAGGAAGGTGAAGTTGAGGCAATTTTCAAAGAATTATTTGCTCTTGCCAAGAGCAAAAACATATCTGAACAATGGAGAATGTTCACAGGGGATATAGGAACGGAGCAGCCTGTTTATATGGGTGTAGGATATGCTAAGGATTCTGCGGATTTCTTCAGTAATAATCGGAAGATGTGGGAGGCCTTGGGAAAGGAAGGGTCAGTGTTATATCAAAAATTAATGCCTCTTCTCAGAAAGCGTGAGTCCAAGCGAGTTTGGCATAGCCCGGAGCATTCTTACATCCCCAAAGAAAAGTAGACCGCATAACAGAAAGCTTTGTTAAGACAGTCGCTGGGACTAATTAGCGGCTGATAATTATAAAGCTATGGAGTCTATTTAAACATTTTAAGGAGGGAAAAATGAAAAAATTACTTATAGTAATTCCTTTGGTCATTCTGCTTTGTTTTACTTTTAGCTG
>SOKM01000094.1 GCA_004375785.1 Candidatus Cloacimonadota bacterium
TATCAGTGCCACTGAAGGTTGAAGTCGGGATTGGTGATAACTGGTTTGAGGCACATTAAAGGCATTGAATAGTGAATAGTGAATAGTGAATAGTGAATAGAACAGCACTTCCCATCCAAAAAAAATTTTTAATTACCTTCCATTAAATGCGAATTTTCAATCATGAGGTTTCTGGAGTAGCAGAGCTTGCCATGTACCGTATGGTAACATGGCTTGGTCTGCGCTTTTGGAGGCGACAACGGTGTTGATGTTACAATATTGGAAGACATTGTACTCCAGAAGTAACAGGTGAGGCTTCCAGCCTCACATACTCTATGGTGTCGCAGGGGCTTGTCATGAACCATACGGTTCAGGACTTATCCCCTGCAATTTAAAGGGGCAAACCTGTGTCTGCCCTTTGTTTTGGTCTTTTAGATTATGTAAAGTATAGTATACTTTTTGTAAAAAATACTTGACAAATTGTAAAATATAGTTTACACTAATATTATGAAGCTAAAAGGAGGTAATGTGGAATTAGGGAATAGATTGAAAGAATGGAGGGCTAAAAAGGATATTACACAGGAAGAATTAGCTATAAGAATTAATATGAGCCGTCAATCAATCAATGCAATAGAAAGAGGAAGATTTGTCCCTTCAATTCTGACAGCCCTTAAAATGGCAAATTTTTTTGAAACAAAAATTGAAAATCTTTTCTACATCAAATAAATATGAGTTAAGGAGGTATTTTATGTCGAAGTTTAGAGAAAACATTTTTGTTCGATTTGGATTTGAACTATTCGTTGGAATAATTAGTTTTATTGTAATTTTATTATTTAAAGAGGTTGGGATGAGTAGTATGGCTCTCATGGCATTATTGCCTATTGTTCATAGGAAGAAACATCTTGACGAAAGAGAAATTCATCTTATGTATAAGATAGGAAATTTTACAGCTGGTGCTGTCTTTCCTGCTATGGTCCTATTCTACTTTTTTCTTCCCTCGATAAATTATCTTGCTGCACTTTTTGTATCTTTTTTTGTTCTTCATGGGTTGATAGGATTGATTGTATTTTCAAGAGGGTAAAGATGCAAACCTACATCATACATCGTACATCCCATACATTCTTTCGGAATGTCTCTCATTTCTTACTACCTTCAGGTATATCTCCAAGATCCTCTCTGTAACGCAATTCCAATCATATTGTTTAACCGCGCGTAAGCCTTCTTTGACAAGATTGCCTCTTATTGAATCATTCAAAAGAACAGTTAGTATCTTTTCTTTTATATCTTCAGTTGAGTGGGGATTAAACAGAAGACCATTGTATCCATCTTTTATTACCTCTTTGTATCCATCAATATTAGAGGCAACAACGGGAACACCTGATGCCATAGCTTCTATCAGGACTATGCCAAATGTTTCACCACCAAGTGCAGGGGAGCAGTAGATATCACAGGATCGATAGACAGATGCAAGTTCCTCGTTTGGTATAAAGCCGAGGAAATGGACATAATCCGTCAAACTGTTCTTTTTGACAAAATGTTCATATTTTGGTTTTTCGGGACCGGCTCCGGCAACTATTAGATGAGCATCCATTTCTTTTCTGATGAGATTAAATGTGGGAAGTAGTTGTCTAAGACCCTTTCTTGCATCGAGCCTGCCGAGAAAGAGAACCTTTTTTCCTTTTAGTTTTGTAATTTCTGGGTGTTTCTTACCTGAAGGAGTAAATCTTTCAATATCAACCCCATACGGCACAATTTGGTATTTCCCGGGAAGATATGGTTTTATAAAATCGGCTGAAACTTGAGAACCTCCTATATATGCTTTCAATTTATTATAGAAAGGAAAAAGCCTTTTATAGTATCTGGCACCGAAAGTCAAGTTTCTAAACCCTGTCGAATGGAACGATGCGATGCATGGATAATGGGTGTATTTCAGTGCCCAATGTGAGATATTTGGAAAGAAAGGTCCATTAAGATGAACGATATCAAACCTGTTTTTGTCAAAAAAGGACTTTACAGTTAGAGGATTTAACAGAGGCAGCGTGGTAAGGGTTCCATTCATTGGGACAAATACGACCCTTCCCATCCTTACAACTCCTTCCTCTATCTCTTCCCCAGGATAATGGAGTGTAATGACGGTGACAGTGTGTCCCTTTTCTCTCAATGTTTTGGCGAGATTGGATACATGCTCAGTTACTCCTGATGGATATGGATAG
>SOKM01000181.1 GCA_004375785.1 Candidatus Cloacimonadota bacterium
AATTGTTTTGCACAGATTATAGAGGGAAAAAACATTCTTGTAAGCATGGATATGAGGGAATCGAGTAAACCTCTTCTTGATGCTCTTGTTAAAGGTATTCTTGAAGTTGGTAAAGATGTTACAGATATAGGGCTTGCTTCTACACCTATGATGAATTTTGCAGTCGGCAGGTTTGATTATGATGCAGGAGTTCAGGTCACCGCTTCGCATAATCCAAAGGAATACAACGGTTTTAAGACAGTTGGAAAAGAAACAATACCAATCGGATTTGAAACAGGGCTTAACCTTGTTGAAGAAAAGGTCAAAAAAAACAAAATCAGGGAATCAGAGAACAAAGGGCATAGAGAAGAAAAAGATGTTCTCTCCGAATATACGGAATATGTTTTGACCTTCAAGGGTGAGATAAAACCGATGAAAGTCATTATAGATGCATCAAACGGGATGGCGGGTTACACGCTACCTTCAATTCTTGAGGAATTACCCGGAGAATTTCAGAAACTCTTTTTTGATTTGGACGGAACATTCCCAAACCATGAATCGAATCCTCTTGTTGAAAAGAACCTTAATAGACTGAGAAAAACTGTTTTAGAGGAAAGAGCCGATTTAGGTGTAATCTTTGACGGTGATGCTGACAGGTCTGTTTATGTGGATGAGAAAGGTGATATTGTAAGACCCGATTTAATTACAGGGATTATAGCCAGTGAAGTGCTAAATGGAAAAGAGGGAGAGAAGATTCTTTTAGATGTCAGGACAAGCTGGGCAGTAAAGGAGGCAATTGAAGAACTCGGCTGCATCCCTTTAAGTGTAAAGGTCGGGCATGCATATGCAAGGAGAAAACTGCGGGAAGTCAACGCTATTCTTGGGGGAGAACTTGCAGGACATTACTATTTCAGGGATAATTTTTATTGTGACAGCGGGGTCATTGCATTCTTCTATGTCTTGCGAACGCTTTCGAGAGAAAACAAAAAAATGAGTGAAATTGTAGAGCCTCTTTTGAAGTATCCAGGAACTGGAGAGATAAACTTCAAAACAGAAAAAAAAGATGAAATTATTGATACAATGAAGGGTATTTATTCGGATGGAGAAATTTCTCTACTTGATGGCTTGACCGTTGAATATGATGATTGGTGGTTTAACCTCAGAAAATCAAATACAGAGCCATATCTCAGACTTAACATCGAGGCAAAAGACAATGATAAATTTGAAATTAAAAAGAATGAAGTAATAGACAGAATTAAGAGTATGCTATAGGTAGTAATTAGTTATTATGTTATTGAGAAAAAGGAGGAGAAAAGCATTATGAAAGAAGGCATAAGATTATGTTTGGTAGTATTATTGAGCATTTTTGTAGCAATGTCAGTCACGGCATGTAATAGCGGAGATAGCGGAAACGGTGGTAACGGTAATAGTGGAAATGAAACTTATGATGTGGATGCAAATGGAATTCCACAATTCGTTGATGTAGATTACATTGTATTGGATGATATTTACCAAATTTCAAAGTTTCGTTCCGGGATTGGGCATGATTATTCAGACGATTTTGAGACATGCAGAAGCATGAAACATTATTTCCAGCCTGATGGCAGTTTGGACTGGGCGACAGTAAAAATATTTTCACCAGTTAACGGAACTATTTCTACAATTTTTGAGGAATGGGCAGGAACACAAGTGCAGCTCAAATCGAAAGAATATCCAGCCTTCTTTTTTATCATATTTCATGTGAACTTAACTAATCCACTTAGTGTTGGAGATGTAGTTACTGCAGGTCAACAGCTTGGAATGCACATAGGCTCTCAAACAATGTCAGACATAGCGGTTGGAGTGAATACGCCAAATGGTTGGAAACTGGTATCTTACTTTGATGTAATAACTAATTCTGTGTTTCAGGATTATCAGGAACGTGGACTAACATCTCGGAATGATGTCATTATTTCAAAAGAACTACGTGACGCTGATTCCCTAATATGTAATGGTGGGGAATTTGAGGATATTGGAAATCTTGAAAATTGGGCAACTCTCAATTGAAAATGAACAATAACGAACCGACCTATCTAAATAAACTAAAGGCAAGAGCAGAAGAAATATATGAGGAAATGTATGAAGCTTCTGGTCCAGTGGCTGCAGGTGCATACTTTAGTGAAGTAAAGGAATTACTTTTTGAAGCAGTTAATTTGGCGAAGAAGATGGG
>SOKM01000346.1 GCA_004375785.1 Candidatus Cloacimonadota bacterium
AACTTTTAACTTATCCTATATCTCTCCTCCCTCTTCTGCCTTCACCCTGATAAATCAGGGTGCTATTCTCATTCCCACCACTTCCCTCTTTGCTCTCGCTCTCTCCTCCATATATCTGGTGTTCTGATACTCTGGTGCTCTGATGCTCTTCCCCTATTCCTCACTCCACCCTTCCCTCCCAATCAGAGGGACAAATGTGCATCCAAAACAGGGTTCCTCAACCATTTTACCTTTCCTCTTTCTCACCACTGTTAACACCTGAGAATAACTGCTGCCGATTGGAATAACCATCCTTCCGCCCTCTTTCAATTGAGAAAAAAGCAATTCAGGAATCCTGGGAGCACCTGCAGTGATAAGTATTCCATCATAAGGAGCGGATTCACTCCAGCCGAGTGTTCCATCTCCTATCTTGAATGCAATGTTTATATAGCCCAATTTTTCAAGAGCAATTCTTGCTTTCTTCTCAAGAGCAGAAATCCTTTCAACTGTAAAAACACACTCACAAATCTCAGCGAGTATAGCTGTCTGATAACCAGAGCCAGTTCCAATCTCAAGCACCCGAGAATCCTTCCCCAATTCTAATTTCTCCGTCATAACAGCAACCATATAAGGCTGTGAGATTGTTTGACCATCTCCAATTGGCAGAGGAAAATCACCATAAGCACTTTCCCACATTGCCTCTTCTACAAAAAGATGTCTCGGAACTTTAAGCATTGCCTCTATAACCCCTTTATCGGTTATTCTCCTTTTAATAATCTGGTTTTCCACCATCAATCTTCTCTTTTTCTCAAATTCCATCTCTGAATTGTTTTAAAAGTTCATCAATATGTTTCCTCATATTTTCTACTTCCTTATAATGGGTGAGGTCAAGATGCAATGGTGTTACAGAAATTTTCCCTTCTTCTATTGCTTCAAAATCCGTTCCATGAATTTTTTCCCATATCGGTGCATCACCACCTATCCAGTAATAATATTTCCCTCTTGGGTCAATATGCCGGATAATATCATCCCTGTATATCCTCTTTCCAAGTTTTGTAATGGCAATCCCCTTTATCTCAGAAGACGGTAGGTTTGGAACATTTATATTAACAAGTGTTCCAGGACTAAGCATAAAATCCTTCAAAGATTTTACAAACCCCTTGATGAAAATTTTGGCAGAGTCAAATAATAAATCCTCCTTTCCAACAAGAGAAATAGAGATTGACCTGATACCAAGGATTGTACCCTCAAATGCTGCTGCAACGGTTCCTGAATAGGTAACATCCTCTCCCATATTTGCACCATGATTTATACCTGATATAATCAACTCAGGTAGATTACCTTTCATAAGTCCATGAACAGCAACAAGTACACAGTCGGTGGGGGTTCCATCGACAGTAAATTCCTTTTCACCTTTCTTATTGATTCTCAGGGGAAAATCAAGGGTAAGTGAATGACTCGTTGCACTTCTCTCCCTATCAGGAGCAACAATACAGACATCGTTATCATCCTTTAATACATCCTTGAGCTGTTTTATTCCTTTTGCATAGAAACCATCGTCATTTGTCAAGAGGATTCTCATTCAAATAAACTCCTGCAGGCAAGCCCTATGAACCGAAAGGTATCAAGCAGTGGGTTTATATAACTCTTCTCTTCCCTGTATATCGTGCTGATTGGCACATATCCTATCTTAAACCCTATCCTTCCTGCTTTTATAAGTATTTCTGATTCTGTATCGAACCTTCTGGTCTTTAGAGGAATATTCCTTAGAACTTCACTCGATATATACCTGAAACCAGACTGACTATCAAAAACCCGCTGTGATGCTATAAGAGATACAACAAGGGATGAAACCTTATTTGACAAATATCTTTTCATTGGCATATTTGTTAATGCCATTCGCCTGGTGCCAACCAGTATATCAGCAGAATCTTTTGCTTTGATAAATCTCTCTATCTCCTCAGGCGCATGCTGTCCATCAGCATCCATTGTTATAACACCTTCAAAATAGTTTTTCAGGACATATTCAAATGCGGTTTTGTGTGCCATCCCTTTTCCAAGATTTTTTTTATGTTTCAGTAATGTCACTCTGTATCTTTCAGCAATAGAAGATGTTCTATCACTTGAACCATCATCAACCACAATTATGTTTTTCATAGGGAAGTCCTTAAAACGCTTGAGCAACTCTTCAATGTTCTTTTCTTCATTATACGCTGGAATAATAATAGCAATCTTCATTTCTCTTCCGTCACCCAGAACGGCTCAAATCTATACCACTGATTTGGATATCTTCTGATATAACCTTCAAGAGTTTTCACCCATTTCATCAAATATTTTTTTACCTCTTCCTCCTTATAACTTTTACCTTCAAAGTAAATCGGATTCTCAAAAATAACATCATACTTGCACATTCCAACCCTTACGGCAAATGTAGGAATGACAGGAGCACCGCATCTTATCCCTAAGAGAAAAGCACCCGTTGGAAATTTCGTCTCTTTACCAAAAAAGGGAACCTCTACCCCTTGATTCGTAAAATTCCTGTCTCCCACTATTGCCACAAGCCCGTTCCTTCTTAATTTTCGTAAAGATTTTCGTACTGCGTCCTCGAGATATACAACCTCCATACCCTGTTGCTGCCTTCTATCAAAAAAGTATTTAGTGATAAATCTATTTCTAAACCTATTCGCAATAACTATCGGTGGATAACCAAGATAGGTAAGTGTTGAAGCACCCCATTCCCAGTTACCAAGATGTCCCGTAATGAAAATGACACCTTTTTCCTTTTTTAGTGCTTTTCCCACCTTTTCAAATCCGATTGGATTCAAGAAATTTCTGAAGTTCTTCTGGTTTATCCTTTTTATAATCAGGAATTCATAGAAAAAGCTGGCAAAATTCAGAAAGGTATCTAACACTAATCTTTTCTTTTCCCATCCCCTCAATCTGCTCTTAAAAACATATGTAAGGTTTTTTTCAACATTTATTCTCTGTTTTCTATAAAAAGTGGAATACAACGCTACAATAATCCATTTTGCGAGGAAGTGAGCTAACCTTACAGGTATTATATAAGAGAGAAAATTAACAATAAAATAAAAAGCTGTTTCCATCCTAATAGTAAATATTCAGTGAACTACATGTTATAACTTTCTAACATAAATATTATAATCTCGTTTACTGTTTTACGGTTACGATTAAATCACGAAAGTCCCTAATTACTTGCATGTCTATTACCGACTGACGCTTTACGATACGGGCTTCGTTACCCTAACCGTTACCGACACCATGACGGGATTTACTGAGTATTTACGTTAAAGAGTATCTGCATCATTACTCATAAACACTACGAAAATTTATACCACAAAATCTTTCATATGGCAAGAAAAAAATAAGATGTAAAAAAGTACTTGAAAAAACTTCGACCTTGTGTTAGTATGCATAAAATTTAAGGAGGTTGATGCTATATGATGAGAGAATTAAGAAAACGAATGACTTTTTTCCTCTGGTTTGCTGTCTCAGCATTCATTTTATTTATCTTCTTACAATGGGGAATGAATGTTTCTGGAAGAAAGAGTGGTGGAAGAAATATAAATGTGATTGCAAAAGTTAATGGTATATCCATAAAGGCTCAAACATATGGAGAGACACTGAATAAATTACTAAATAATCTCAGGGATTCCCAAAACCTCACATATATTGAGCCACTGACTGAAAGAATTATAGAGGAAAATGCATTTGAGGAACTTGTTCAAAAGGCTATTCTTATGAATGAAATAAAGGAAAACAACATCTATGTAACAGCTAATGAAGTGAAGGAGATTATAAAAAACTCTCCACCAAAAGAAATTTTGGAAGATTCTACAATGTACACACATGGTAAATTTGATTTTCAAAAATATCTTGATGTGCTCCTCAATCCAGCAAACAGATACTGGCTGTACGAACAGGAAATGAGAATTAGAGAAGAATATCCTCTGAGAAAACTTCAATTAATGTTTTCTTCAGGTATTAAGGTTACACAACCGGAGGTGCTAAAATTTTATCAGGAGGAGAGCCTGAAAGTGAAGGTTAGATATATATCTTTCAGGGTGGAAGATTATCTTGATAAGATTTCACTTTCTGAAAAAGAACTGAAAGACTATTATGCTGTCCATAAAGAGGAATATAAAGTAGGTGAAGGAATAAAACTAAAAAGCGTCTCATTCGAAGTAAAACCTTCTCTTATTGATAAAATGGAGGCAAAAAGAGAGATAGATGACATATATAACCTATATAAAGTTGGTATAAACTTTGATACACTCGCAATGAACTATTCGCAGGATATAAACACCAATCAGGGTGGTGGAGACCTGGGATTTATAAAAAAGGGTGACGTTGCCCCTGAAATGGAAAAGGTTACTTATTCCTTAAAAAAAGATGAAGTCTCAGAACCTTTCCAGACCTCCTTTGGCTGGCATATATTAAAGGTCACAGATATTAAAGGAAAAGAAAGAAAAATCAGTCATATATTGATAAAGATTGTCCCTGGTTACGAAACAATATCAGGAATAAGAGAGAGAGTTGATAACTTTAAAAACCAGGTTAAAGAGAAAGAATTCGAAGAATCTGCAGATTCATTCAAACTCGAAATAAAAGAACTCGTTCTTTATAAAGAAAATGCTGATTTAGTTCCCGAAATAGGGAGGGTTGTCAATATTAGCAATTTTATCTTTAATAAAAAAATGAAGAAGAACGATGTCATAGGGCCATTTGTTGGATATGACAGCAATTTCTATCTTTTCCTTTTTGAAGAGGATGTAGAACCCAGGACAACGAGTTTTGAAGAAATTAAGGAAAGCATAGAGGAAAAAGCAAAGAGGGAAAAGGCACTTGAGTTAGCAAAAGAAAATGCAAAAAGATGTTTTGAAGAAATAAAAAAGGTAAAAAGCCTTTCTCAGGCTGCAACTATTTTTTCAAAAACAGCAAGAAATACAAACTTCTTTTCAATGTGGGACTTCATTCCTGAAGTTCCTTATTCTTCGGAATTCTATGGACTCGCATTTACTATGAATGAGGGAGAAATTGGTTTGGCATCAACGAAGAAAGGAACATTTATCATTGAGTTGTTAAAGAGAGAGGATGTTGAGAAGGAGGAGTTTGAAAAAGCATCAGGTCCTCTCATTATTGATATATTCATTAGGAAACGAAATGCTCAACTTACATACTGGTTTCAAAAATTGCGAAATGATGCAAAAATAAATGATGACCGCAACCTGATAAACATATATTAATTTTTTTTATAGATTATCATTGCGATTGTTTTACTGTAATGCTTGGGTAGCCGCAGGTCCTGTCCTGAGTATTGTCGAAGGATCAGCCTACGGGTTGGAGCAGCAGAGCTTGCCATGTACCGTATGGTAACATGGCTTGCTCTGCGTTTATGGAGTGCAATAGCGATGTTATTGCAGATGCAAAATCACCGATTTTGCACTCCAAAAAAATCATTTGTAGGAGCAACCTCCTGGTTGCGACCCTGTTCTTACGCGAAGTAATCTCCTGTAAGCAATTTTACATTCAATATTTTTCTCTTCTATGAAAGAGTCTTTATCCATACTGCAATAATGAATTGAGACACAACTATTCCTTTATCATAACTGGTGTTTCTTTCTAAAAGAGAAAACTAAGTGAAGAGGGATATGGCATACATAAGGGTGAAGACACCTATTATATCGCCTATACTCGTTATTAATGGGATAACGATATTGCTCGGGTCCATCCCCATTCTATATGAAAGTGATGCAAGAAGAAAATCAAGCAAGAAGGATGAAAAGACTATAATAAAAAGTGTAAATACTGATATATAAAGAAGCGTTAAGAGGGAAGGAATTGCCACACCAATCACAATTGCACCTACATAGGTGACAAGAGCAGCAACAGGAGAAATAGCAACCCAGAAACCTGTTGCTGCAAGAAGATGGTCAAGCAAATACCTATTTATTTTAAAAGGGCTAAAAAATCCAAGATGCATTCCTGATGAGAACCGTGCTCCAAAGATACCTCCTATGCTTCCTGATTTTGCAATCACCTGAGGGACGAGTATTAAAAGCCCTGGAATGAGGAGTAGACTTTTCTCTTTATAATGGAGGATTAATCCTGAAAAGATACCAAGAATACCGCAGAGATATAGCACTCCTACAGATTGTTTAACGATACACTTGAATCTATACCTTAAAGGGAAAACATCTCTTCTCTTTTTCTTCTTCTTCTTTCTTCTTTTACCTTTAATATTAGTGGCAATTAAAAGAGAAAAGATGGATAATGTTAAGAACCAACTTTCATTGAAAGGAATTTTCCTAACAATTATTGAAGCAACAAAGATTGCGAGGACAGAAACCACATCACCAAGCATGCCAAGAAGAGGAGCAACAATATTATCAGGGTCAAGATTTTTATTGAACGATGTGAAGGTCAGAAAGAGTGCAAACGGCTGCAAAAAGATTGTTGCTAAGATGGCAGAAAGGAAAGCAATGATGAGTAGATGGACGGGTCCAATACTCGGAAGCCCAAATAGAAGAGAGATAAAATGTGCTGCTATTCCAAGAATAAGAGCAACCGCAGCAGTGAGAGAAACCGATGCACCAACATTGTGCCTGATAATCCTATTGAATGAGAAATGCCTTCCAAGAACTCCTAAATGAAGCATTGTGGATACCCTTGAGCCGAGAGCAGTCCCTATGTTCCCTCTCAGGTCCATAATAGCAGGGATAAGAATTATTAAACCAGGTATCACTGCCATAGCCGTAGACATCTTTCCCAGTACAGAACCTGCTACAACCTCACCTATAGAAGTAATAAGAAGAACGGGTAATGACTGGAGCAGTATCTCAACCGCTACATTATACCTTCGTTTTCTCCTATGCCTTCTTTTTTTAGGTTTTACTACCTTTTTAAGCTTTACAACTTTTTTAGGTCTTATTACTTTCTTTTGTCCTATGGTCTTTTTTCGTTTGCTTTTCTTTTTTAAAGTCATAGTATAAATTACAGAGGATTCATTCTTATACTAACAAGGATTTTTCGAGACAATAAACAAATCCAAAATCGCAATAAAGATTCTTTGGTTTTTGGTATTGTAATTTGTGAATTGTTTGTGATTTGTATATTGAGATTTGGAAATTACCATTTGATTTCTATCTTTTCTTGTCTCTGATATTCTGGTACTCTGATACTCTGATGCTCTGGTACTCTGTCTGGCTATTCCCCCCTTGATTTTACATACTCCTGAACTTTCCTTATCGAAACATCCTTACCTTTAATTAAGAGCACATCATCGACGAGAATTTTTGTGTTTCCATCAGGTTCTGTTATCCAGTCATCGTTTCTCCTCACGGCAATAACATTAAATCCAGTCACATCATCTATCTCTACTTCCCCCAGTTTCTTACCATCAAGAAGGGAATTTTTCTCTACAACAAGTTTCATCGTTCTTATCTCCCTTCTGTAAGCAAGATTAATAACAGGATGAACGCCAACATCTCGTATAACAATTTCAATCAGGTCATCTATGCCATCCGAGATTTCTTTTGCCGCCACACCTATCTGCAAAAGGTTTGCTATTTGTGGAATCTCCTGTTTGGTGTTCCTTGAAAGTCTGCTAACCATTAGTGCTTCAATCCTGAGTCTATAACTTAGTTCTTTCAGTTCCCTTTTTATCTTTGCTGCTTCATGAGCAAGGTCCACATCATCCTCCATTATCGCAGCAAAACCAAGATCTACCATCAACTGGCTCAGACTACGCATCTTTACCAGTATCTCCTTAACATTTCTCTGTGCCATTTTCCCTCCT
>SOKM01000356.1 GCA_004375785.1 Candidatus Cloacimonadota bacterium
TCAAGGAAAAACGAAAACAACAATTAACAGGGATTGTAAGAGAATATAAGAGATAAAAAAAAGTAAAAAATAAGGTTTTCTTTAGCTTTGGAGCGTCGGCGACCTTGGCGTAGGTAGGCCTGTCAAGAGGGGATTATGAGATTGCCACGCCCTGGACCATACGGTTCAGGGCTCGTAATGACACACAAACGCGGGGCGAAAACTGCGGATACCGTTGACCGCTGCTCTTATTCAATAATATATATTACTTTCTCATTTAACTTGCCATTGATAAGTTTCCCTTCTTTTTTAACTGACCTTATATATGAAGATGCTATGTTTATCAGGTCGGCTATGTTTTTCTCAAAGAAGTCTCTATTTTCGTAAGAACGCCATCTTTCTGAACTCTTCAACAATTCAATTTCCTTCTTATATCCTTCCCCAAAACCTTCAAAATTGAGCCAGGAATAAAATGAGAGTCCGTCCTTCTTTATTGCTTTTCTGTTCTTGAAGAAATCTTTTACGTTTGAGAACAGCAGTATATTACCATCAATGGAAAAATCGGGCATATTTTTTAAAAATAATTCATTGTTTCTCAAATTAAGAGGGAAATGTCTGTCAAAAAGGTTTTCTAATTCTTTGTCAGGTTTTTCTACAATAATTGCAATCCCTTCTTCAAGTTGTGGCAGGATTTTCCCCTCCCTTATCTTTACAAAATTTCCGAAACAGAGTGGTTTCATTGCTTCAACCTTCAGGAATATGGAGTCTGCAGCCTTTCCACCATGCAGCAAACGTTTTATTTCATTCTCAAGTTCTTCTCCATAAACAGGTTGAATCTTTATCAAATCTGCATTTCGAGGAGTTATGGGAAAAAGTTGTGATGTTTTTTTTAATGCTAAGGAATCAAAAGCAAAACCTTCAATAATGTTGTAAATGCGGTTCTCTTCTATTTGCTTTTGCTCTTTTTTGAGTGTTATAAGTCCCCTGTCAAACCACTCTTTTATTTCCTTCTGATTTTTGTAGAACCAGTATGATGTAAAATATGTGTTTCTTACGCTTTCAGAGGAAAGATAGAGAAGAATATCAAAATCTTCATTCAGGGGTTTATCAACCCAGCCTAAAAAATCTTCTTTTTTCCATTCTGTAAAATTGCTATCCTTGAGGAGTCTTTTAAGATAGAGTTCAAATTTATCAGGTTCATTCGAAAGAATAAGATTTCCCTCAATAAAGGCAAAATCTATCTCCTTATTGCCTGAAGCATCCTTCTTGAAATAGTAGGTAACAGTATCTATCCTTCCTTCACCAAAGCTCTCCCTTGACCGTGCAAGGCTGGACCTGAGATAATCCGACTCACTGATTTTCGTAATTAAGAGAAGTTCTAACTCACCAATATCAAAGAGCCAGATGCCTGTCTCTCCTCCGGAAAGGGTCGCAATGTTCTTTATTGAAATGGAAAATCCGAGAACCTCTTCAAACTCGTCCAATCTTTTAGGGAATTTTAATCCGAGTCGGGTGTTTTCATACCATTCTATAACGGATGAAGACATAAAATTCCTGTAATGTCTGTCTCTTTGAAGCTCTGTTAAAAATTTGGAGAAATCCTTGAATTCAAGATAGATAACAGGCTCATTCTCGATGGGGTGCAGTGACGATAGCATAATCAAGGTAAAAAGAGTCAAAAACAGTATTTTTTTAGTCATAGTTTCCTCCACTTCTGGTTTATTTAGTTTATCTGGTTTCTATCATTTATAGTTGTTCGCCATTTGCAAGGTCTTCCTTGATGATGAACTTTTCTTCTTTTTTCATCTCTTCCATTTTCTTTTCAATACTTTTGAGTTTTTCTGCGATTTCCTCGCTCCTTTTCAGCGTCAGGAGTGACTCAAGGATAAAATGAGCATTTTCATAGTCCTCTATTCTTTCGTAAAATTGTGCGGTTTTACTAAGAACGGTAAAAAGAGCAGAATCAAGAGCAAGAGTATCTTTCTTTCCGTCAGATAAAAGGGTTCTTACTTTTGATATATACTGTTTTTTGCTCTCTTCATTATCATACCAGTCCAGGTAGTTGGAAGGGCTGAGTTGTGAACGGGCAATTAATTCTTGCGATTCTTCGTCCCTTTTTGCGTCGATTAACTTCACAATAAGTGAAAGCAAAATCTCTTTTGAATCTCCTTTGATATAGAGTGCCTTGTAAAGGTATGATATACTTTCATTGCCTTCAGTAAGTTCTGAGATAAGGAGAGGGGTCCGTGAGGAAGCATAAGGAAAATCTCTCATACCTGTAATTAAAATTGAAATGGCTTTCTTTTTCTTATTGAGTTTATTTAACAATCGTGCCTTTGCAATGTAGATATCTTCTGATGGTGAATTGTTAAGTTTGCTGTCAATAATTGATAATGCTACTTCTCCACAATTTTCAATAATCTCGAATGCTTCTTCCTTGAATTTTCTCTTGTTTCTACCTGTTATAATATTCAGTGCAATCTTGCAGCCATCCTGCACTTCCCCTTTTTCAAGTAACGCTCGTGCTTTGAGCAGTTTCGCCTCTTGCGAGCCCGGATTGACTCTTATCACCCTTTCAAGAAACTCATCTGAGCGTTCAAATTTCTTGAACTTATAGAGTAGTTTTACTACCTCAAGAAGTTCTGGATGGGAATAGTCGTACCTGAGCGCCAGCTCATTCAATATTTGCACTGCTTCATCATCTTTCTCCATTAATAGATAGGTCTCAGATAGCCCGAGATAGTTGGTTAATCCAGTCCACCCACTGGTAATCAATCTTTCATATATATACTGTTTTAACTCCAGTCCTTCATTACCGGCTAAATCAAGAGTCTTCAGGATTTCAGTCCAATTTGATACATATTCCCTGGATGTTATATAGTTCCTGAGCACCTTTATACCTTCTTTTCTTTTGTGAAGTTTGAAAAGGAGCTCTGCTTTCTGTGGGATAAACCAGTATGGAAGACTATCCTGTGAAATACCATCCTCAGTATCAATTAATAGTTCAAGAGCTTCGTTTAACTTCTTATCGTCAATAAGAGATGCTATATAGGTTTTTCTCTGGTAGAAATTCTTCTGTGCTCTGGCTTTCTCAATTAGTCCTAAATACCTTTTTATAAAGAAGATTCTATCATTTAGGGATGTGTTTTTAAGAAGGATGCTGAAGAAACCTTCATTTTTCCTTATATTTGGTGAAATCTCCTTTAAAAATGCCTCGCTGTTCTTTATTGTTTGAAAGGTTAAATTGATTGCCCTCTTTGTTTCTCCGTATGAAAGAAGGTCTATTTTGCTCCGGAGATAATTAGAGAGTGCATTTTTCGCTTCTTTTTGAAAACCAAGAGAAATTAGAGAGTTGATATACTTCTCTTTGCCGTAAAAATCGTCTTTATCAAGATTTGCGAGGGTTTTCAGTGCATTCTTTTTATCACCAAGCGCTTTGTATGTCTGAGCGAGACTGATATAATTCTCAGTATCCTGTCTGAGCTCCACAGCTTTTACGAGGTAATTTAGTGCTGGTTTATATCTCTTTTTTTCGTAAAAGTAATTTCCAAGATGTCTGTAGTTTCTGCCGTTTCGGGGCGATGCCTCGATACGTGAAAACAGGTAAGAGGAATCTTCCATTCCAAAGAGGAAACTATTGATATAGTAATCCTTACCTGTAAGCACATCGTGTCTTCTTTTATCTATCTTCTCGCCAATGGGTCTTATGTCAAGAATTTCCGTCATGTATTTCTTTCCCTCTTTCTTTTTGTAGTTAAGGTTAATGGAAACAAAAGCCTTTTTTGCCTTTTTCCATAATGTTCTTTTGTCCGGAAATCCATTATCTATTATATCAAACGCACGTGTTCCATCTTGTTCTTTATAGAAGTAGTTAAGGAGCTGACCGCTGTATGAAGAAGGGGTGTGCGTTAGATTATTTATTTCTTTACTCATATTGTTGTTTGAGAGGATTTCGAGGTATTGAGCTATAGTAGGAGAGAAGGACGAAAAGGTTGTTCGGTATTTCAAATAGCTCTCTATCGCAGTTTTATAATATTTTCTCAGCCATTTCAACTCTTCATCTTGTGATATCACCCTTGACAATTTCGCAAGCCTTGCATAATCAGAACTCTCTTTTTTCAGGAAATCGTATAACCTCTTAAAAGCTCCCCTTTCAGTATAAAAATTTGTTGTTTCATAAAAAGAAGGGTATTTTCTCGTCCTCTTTTCTTCTTTAAACTTCCAGAGAACTAATTTTTCAGTCAAATCCGGTAACTCAGAGGTTCTGGAAAACTGCAGGAATGACCTTGTTATATCCGATGTATGTGTAAAGCGAGTAAAATCATTAAATGATTCATTGAGATACCTTCTATCCGATTCACTTGAGAAATCATTCCAGATAGAAGAAAGATTTCCAGAAAGGAAATATCTAATTCTTGAACTTCGTGTGTAGGCTTCATTCCTTCTGTAGCTTTTCTCTTTCTTTGTCTCGTTATAGTACTTTGTATATTGGGAGAATAAAAATCTCATAAGTTCGTTCGCGTGTCCATTTCGAAGATAGGCTTCAGATAATGTTGACAGCATATTGTCATACAGATAGCCGTTATAGGGATATGTCTCCAGAGATACCTTTCCCTTCCTTGCATACTGAAATGCTTCATCTATAAGTCCGTAATCCAGGCAGATTCTCGCCACATCAAAATACTTTGCTGCACCCTTCGGCTTCGACTCTATAAGTTCGTCAAATTTCAGAAACATCTTTTGCTTTTCATCTCTCCTTAAATAGATGAGTGCAATTTTTTTAGTTATCTCATTTTTTGTTTTTGAGAGTATATAAGCATTCTCATACTCCTTTATTGCCTCCTCGTATCTCCCCTGGACAGTCAGTTTGTCTGCAAGTTCCTCGTGGAGATATGCCTTCTGCGGCTGGTTAGCAACTGCTTTTTCCAATTCTTCTATGGCAGCATCAATGTTCCCTTCTCTAAGGTAAAATCTCACAAGCACTATCTGCCATCTGTAATCCTTAAAAGACTTCTGAGCGGTTTTCATGTAGTAGTCTATCAGTCTTTTAACTGAATCCTGTTTTTTTGAAAATGTATATACCTCATCCAGAAGAGAAACATCTTCGGGGTTTCTATTGACTGCCTCAATGTAATAATCCTGAGCCCTTGCATCCATTTTTATCTCTTTCAATCTTCGCGCAAGCCCAAGGTAAAGTTCTTTTGTAATATTCCTTTTTTGAGCATAGGATAATGGGGATTTGCCTACTAATTTTATTTTCTCCAGATAAACTTTTTCTAATCCTTTTGCATCACCGAATTTCTGATACATATCCCCTACCAAATTGAAATAATTAACATTGTACGGGTCCTCATTAAGAAGAAGAGCAAATGCTTTCTTTGCACGCTTGAAATCATCTATTGAAAGTGCACGGAATGCAAGATTGTGCAGAATTGATGCCTTTCGTGCTCCCTTTGCTAATGATTGTGCTTCAAAGAGGAGGTCAAGCGCACCTGAGTGTTCATTATGTCTCCAGAGAAATTCGCTGTATACTTCGAGTATATCACGCATTTCACGCGGTTCATCCTTGAGGATTCTGAGTAATTCTTTATAGATAGATTTTGCCTTCGAGAGTTTTTTTTGATTCTCATAAGTGGATGCAAGCAGGAGGTAATCTTCTACTTCATCCGTAATATCCACCAACCTCTTTGCATAATTAATGATTAGATAGGTTCTATCCGTTACCTCAAGTTCACTGAGTATTTCCCTGATTGTGTATGTATCCTGGAGAAACGGAAGAGCCTCTCCATACATATCGAGTTTTCTCTCATAAAGTCCAAGTCTCTCAAGATACTCTGCGTAAACGCTTACCACTTTATCAGGTGTATCACTCCTTTTTATTGTTTCTATAAAAGTTTCTTCAATAAGTTTTCTCAGGTTATGAGTGTTTGTGAGATAGACAAGCCTTGAAGTAACCTCCTCCATTTCATAATAAAAATATTCACCTGCAAGGCTTGCATTAATGTATTCTTTTATGGCATTTCTGTAATCATCCAGTTCCTCGTAGAGGACAGCCATCTCCTTTGAAAAGAGTGTATCATTGAGAAAAATTTCTCTTGCTTTCTTTATAATAGAAGCAGCATCTGCAAAATCATAGTAATCCCAGAGTATTGTTGCAACATTCCTGTATGCAGCTTCCGAACCAGGATAGAGGTCTATCCTTTTTACCCATTCAGTTTTTGCACTCTCGTATCTATTGGCTTCCACCAGCATTTCACCTAACTGTGTGTAAAGCGTATCGAGAGTGGGGAAGAGTTTAATCTCTCTTAGAAATACACCGATACCTTTTTCTGTCAGTTCCCTGTTTTCATAATAGTATGAAAAGTCAACCGACCTGTAAAGATTTGCGAGCCTTTCAGCGAATTCTAATCTGTCGGGGTAAAGCAGGGTAAGATATTGTAAAGGTTTTTCAGACATCTCATCCATTGAGAGATACCTTGCAGTCTCCGCTTCAAAGAGCCTGTAGAGTATTCCTTTCTTTTTTTGTGCTTTCTGCATATACTTTGTCAATTTCTTGTTCCTAGAAAGGTATCTTAGGAATCTCCTGCGTATTTCTTCGTCATAGAAGAAGTAGGTTTTATAGAGTCTTAAAAGTTCCCTCTCGTTTCTTGAAGACGAAACGCTGTAAAAACGGATAAGCCCTTTTGCGAAGTTGACATTATCAGGAAATTTTTTCATCCCGTATTTATACATTGCAAGATAAAATTGGTTTCCGGGGTCACGGAAGCTTTTCCTTGAGTCGAAGTGAACGAATTCCCGGAGGTAAGCTTCAAGTTCTTTATCATTGAATATCTCTTTAACTTTGCGTGTCTGGTCTCTAAAGGCTTTTTTGCTCTCGTGCCGAATATACCACCTGGCGAGTTTGTGATACCAGGTTTTTTCATCAAATTGCCTGATTGCATATTTATATACCTTTAATTCTTCGTGATAGAGATTGTAGTTATAAATAAGCGAGAGAAATCGCTCGTAAAGCTGCCTGTCCTCTGGATGTTTTTTAATCTCCTCCCAGTACAACCTGGTACATTGCGTATAGTCTTTTTGTGAAATTAGTTGAGAAACAAACCTTTCGAAAACTGCATGATAATCCTCTATTTTGTTATCTTTTGTTAACCTGTTTAGAAGCTCTTTGTATGTTCTGTTCCCCTTCTCTTTTTTTCCAAGAGCAATGTAAGTCGATGCCATTACTTCGTAGACCGTGACATACTTTCCCTTTTTGAATCTCTTTATATATTCATTACCCAGCTCTATAACCGGGTCGTATATGTGATGCCTCTTGAACTGGTGCATCATTAAAGCATACAGGGAATCTGCATTTTTTGTATACGGATATTTTTTGAGAATATACATAAAGACTTCATATGTAAACGATAAATTAATAATCAGTCCTTTCACATATTCAAAGTCGTCTTTTCTCCTGTCATAATCGAGTGTGTTATAGTAGAGGGAAAGAAATCCTCCACTTACCCCCGGGTTTTTATCAAACGAAAAGATAATATCAGAAGTGGTTCTTGTATCAAAACAAACTGAGCCCAGAGATACATCGGTTAATAGATTAAAGATTTCGAAAAGGAGTTCCTCTGTTTCTCCTTTATTTGAAAGTGTTTTTAAGAAATAGTCGTAGGCGTAACGCGGATACCCGAGTCTTCTGTACAGTCTTCCAACAAGGTGGGTCTCATCAGGATACTTGCTTATAAACTTCGTAATAACACTTTCTGCCCCTTCCCAGTCTCCACTTTCAAGATAGATCTGGAAGAGAAAAAGAATCGATTTT
>SOKM01000361.1 GCA_004375785.1 Candidatus Cloacimonadota bacterium
TATGCTGGTACAAAAAGTGGCGTTTACTGGAGAGAAAATTTTGGCTCCGACACGATCTGGTCTAAAATGCCCACAAGTGGTTTAACAGACAGCATCATTGTATGTTTATCATCTACAAGTGACATTGACATCATCTATGCGGGGACGCTCAGCGGGATATTCAAGTGGTCTATTGCAAACAACACCTGGAAAGAGATGAATACAGGACTCACAAATACAGATGTCCGTTTTATAAAAGTAGATAAATACTCTGAAAATATTGTTTATACGGGTACAGCAGATGGTCTTTTCAAAAGCATAAATAGTGGTTCAACCTGGGTGCCTATCTTAGACAAGAGTATCCTTTCGATGGATATTCAACCCGATTCTATCTCTACACTCTATGTGGGAACAAATGGAGAAGGTATTTATAAAAGCATTGATGGTGGTTCGAACTGGGAACAGAAAAATAATGGATTTACAGACTGGGGACCGGCAAACTTTGTCTATGTGGTTCCATCTATCTCCATAATCTCTGGTGATACCCTTTTTGCGGGAACGAGACACGGTGTTTTTCTCACAGAAGACGGCGGCAGCAGTTGGAAAGAGATTAACAAAGGACTCCTTAGCAGCTATGTCAGTAATGAAATAGTAGATAGTGTCAGGACAATCTTTGAAGTTGCTGTTCCTTCAGATTCAACGAACGGGATGTATGATGTTTGCACAAGGGATTTTGGCAACCCTCCTGATATTGATAATGACCCGCATATTTATATCTTCCTGCTTACCCCCAAAGGTATAATGAGTTACTTTGACGATATAAACGAGTACGATACTCTCTACAGTAATGTGTGTGAAATGCTCTATCTAACCTGTTCAAACCCAACAAGCGATAAGAATATTGGAGAATTGGCGAAATCCTTCCAGGAAATGATTCACTGGAATTATGATACGGATGAAGAAGACTGGATTGTCAAGGGCATATCAATGCTTTCACGACATTTTATTCTCTTTGGTGAGTTAAATGTTGACTCGACCTCATCCTACTTTTTTCCATTAAATAACGACCTTACATACTGGGGAGATGCTTCGGATGAGGATATCTGTGGACTCTGGTCGATGTATCTTTACGAAAAATACGGCGGAATATCAATGCTCAAAAATCTTATATCTGATACACTGAATGGATTCGAAGGCGTGGATAATACTTTAACCGAAGAAGGATATGCAAAGACCCATAAAGAAATCTTTAAGGATTGGGTCATCGCATCTTATGTAAACAATCCTGATTCAAATTTCTACAGCGGTAAATATGGATATAATTTAATTAGGACTATTTCTGTTAACAATAATGATAAGGACACGCTTCCTCCTTACAGGGATTCAACCAACTTATGGAGTGCAAATAATATTTATCTTAAATACCCCGATGTACCAAATCTTGGTGATACGCTTCTCTTCAACGGAAACACCACCAATAGTATTTCCCTCTATTTTATAAAATTGGATTCAACTGAAAATGCTATTTCAGTAGATGAAATCCCACTTGCTGACAAAGAGGCGCGCTCGTATATTGGAGACTTTGATTCAGCATATAGTATCCTTGTTCCTTTTATTATTATCACTGGTGATGAAGGGAATTCACCTGTCCCGTATGTCTTCCATAATGACCTAACACCGCCCGAGTATGTAAGATACAGTTTTTTCCAGAACCCTCTTGAAAGTTCTTACCTTAATTTCTATCTCTTTTCGAGTGATAGAATCTACAGAGATGTTGGAGATGAAACACCATTGCTCGAGTTCACTCAGGGTGAAACAGTAGATACAGTCACTATGAATATTTTCCTTGAACCTGGTTCTGATTCAATTGCTGTAATATACAGAGGAAATTACCATTTCACGGGTAGCGGAACTGCATCTATTATAGCTTCAGGTGAAGACCTCGCAGGGAATGATATCGTTCCTGAAACAACGTCCATCTCTATCCAGTATATCCTTGCAAATAATGGTGGTTCTATCACAAGCACTGATGGAGAGATGATACTTGATGTCCCATCCAAAGCTATCAGCAAAGATACCTATTTTACGGTATTTAGACTCTCAACAGCGGATAATCCCGACAATCCACGAATATCTTCTTTTGGAGACCTTGTTATAAAACCGCAGGAGAGAGAGACTAAAGGTTCTGCTTACAGAATCGGACCAACAGGTCTCGAATTAAAAAATCCTGCAAGCCTTACTATTCATTATGAGGGTGAACTCGATGAAGAAGTAGTAGGGATATACAGACTTGAAAATAATGGCTGGGTATATATAGGAGGGGTAGTTGATGAAGAAACACATTTAATATCTACTCTTATTACAAGGATTGGGACTTATCAGATTCAACTCGGTCCGCATTCCTCTCCTCCAGAGATTCCTACAGTCTATGCTGTTTCACAAAATTTCCCAAACCCGATGAAATCGAATACTACGATACTCTACCAGCTTCCTCTGGAATCCTTTGTCAGCCTCAAGATTTACGATATTGCAGGAAGAGAGGTTCGAACACTTGTGAACAGAAAAGAATCATTTGGATATAAAGCGATAAAATGGGAGGGAACAGATAATAAAGGAAGGAAGCTCCCCGCAGGTGTCTATTTCTATCGCCTAAAGGCTTCTAATTACGAAAAAGTAAAAAGACTCGTTATATTAAGATAAGCAAGAAAAATGTTAACAACAGAGAATACAAAGTGTAACAGAACGCAAGAACACAGAAATGACCTGACCTCTAATTATCAATGGCTTAATCTGTGTAATCTAATAAAAATCTGTGTAATCATATATTCAAAAAAGGAGAAGAGATGAAAAAAATACCTTACTACCTGCTTGTTATCAGTATTCCCTTTATTCTTCTCTCTGGTTGTGGAGAGAAGGTGAGTAGTCCACCAAACCCTGTTCCAGAAATCTCCAGGCTCTTAGAAGAAGGATGGCAAGCATATTCCAATGGTAACTATGTAACCGCTATTGCGAAATTTGATACTGTAATTGAAATTGATGCATCAAAAACAGAGGCATACATTGGAAAAGGATGGTCGTCATTTCGCACGGGAGATTTTGGCGCAGGTCTTGGACTATTCTCATTTGCTATCAGTTCGGAGGGAAAGAGTCCAGCGGTTCCGGTTTACGAAGAGACAAATATTGCAGATACCACTTGGTCAGAATCACTATGGGTAAGTCCCAACGATATAGATAGTGTTGCACTCATAACCACACATTTTCTCCCCATAATGGGAATGCTTGATACGATTGTCACCTGGGACTTTGTCTACATTGATACATCCTTAACCTCTCCTGAAACAACATATTTATCCCTTACTTCCTCTATCGTCAGTTTTTCTGAGCAGAATATCCTCACGACGGTTCCTCTCGATATTGATACTTTAGATTCCATACCACCCGTATTAGATTCTGTCTCAATCACTTATAGTTATGTTTATCTTGATACTACAACACCAGTGACAGTATTCCAGAAAGATGCTTATGCCGGGGAATCGGGTATCTATAAGGCAAGTAATGATGAAAATAAAGCAATATTCTCTGCCGCCACAGTTATCTTTTCAGACTCTACATATTCCTTTTCCGTAGATGCTGCTAATGAGCAGTATGCAACAGCAAAGAATCTTCATATCCTTCTTGCAAGAAGTTACTATAATGTAAAATTATTCTATAATGCTGTTGATGAAGTCCTCTTCCTTGACCCCACCTGGGTTTACTACCCCTTTGCACCACAATTCCTTTACGAACTTGCAAAGAAGATAGAAGAACTCGAAGGATAATTGACTTACTTGCTTCTCTCTGCTGTGACTACTCGTTTTATACCCCGCAGGTCAGGGACTATATTTAAATCCTTGTATTTGGATCCCATTTCAAAAAGTTTTTTTACTGGTTCTGATTCGCTGATGCCAATTTCAATAGCGAGAAGTCCCCCTGGTTTAAGGTAATCTTTCGCTTCTCTGATAATTCTTTCAACGAAGTAAAGTCCATCCTTCCCACCATCAATGGCTTCAGCTGGTTCTTTCTTAACAATCAAAGGAAGGGTTTTTAACTCCTCTGTAGGTATATAGGGAGGATTGGACACTATCACATCCGCTTTTTTTAGTTCCTTAAAAGGTTCAAAAAGGTCACCTGAAAGGAAGTTTATTCTTCCTTCCATATTATAAGCTATACTATTTCCCTTTGCGCATTCAAGTGCAACTTCAGAAACATCAGATGCATATATTTGTGCATCCTTGAAAAATTTTGCAATGGAGAGGCAAATTGCTCCTGTTCCTGTCCCGATGTCATATAAAACAAAATCTTTGGAACTATTTTCATTTAACCAATTTTTTACCTCAGAAACAAGTATCTCAGTCTCCTGCCTCGGAATAAAAACACCCTCTTTTATTTCAATCTCAAACCCCATAAAACCTGTTTTCCCTGTTATATACTGAACAGGTTCATCAGCCAACCTTCTTTTTATAAGGTTTCTAAAGATGGAAAGTTCCTCTTCTTTTACAGGTTTATCAAAATTTAGATAGAGTGAAACCCTTTTCATATTGAGTGTATGGGCAAGAAGAATCTCTGTAGTTAATCGTGGTTCGTCTATTTCCTTCTTACGTAAATAATCAGAAGTAGTCTTAATCAATTCTTTTACAGTCCATCTCATTTTCGCGTATTCTCAGTAAATCAGTGCTATTGGGAATTTCCTAACATGTATGTCATTGCGAATATCCCTTCGACAGGCTCAGGATAAACTCCGCGGAGCCTGTCCTGAGCCCTTCGTTTCACTCAAGGGTAAACTCTTCGAAGGAAAGCAATCTCATACTTGCGTGGCTTATTGCTTATGGCATATGGCTTATGGTGTAAAAACCTCTTCAATTGCGTTTCTTGCATCTCCTGTACCTGTTCACAGCGAAGCGTTCTATTACAGTGTAACGTTGGTTTACAGCAGAAGGCGTTTGTTTTACAGCCGAAGGCGTCCGTTTACAACGAAGTGTTTGTTTCCTTCAACCTTTAACCTTACACCTCTACTCCTTCTCACTTTCTAAAGTAAGTTTGTTTATTATCTCATCCAGGTCGCCATTCAAAATGGATTCAAGTTTGTAAAGGGAGAGACCAATCCTATGGTCTGTTACCCTGTTCTGTGGGAAATTGTATGTTCTTATTCTTTCACTTCTATCGCCTGTGCCCACCTGATTCCTCCTTTTTTCACGTATCTTTTCCTTTTCTTCCTTTCTTTTTATATCGAGGAGTCTTGAGCGAAGCACCTTCATTGCTTTCTCTCTGTTTTTGTGCTGTGACCTTTCGTCCTGGCAGGTAACAACCATAACACTCGGCAGGTGTGTTATCCTTATTGCTGTGGCGAGTTTGTTAACATTCTGCCCACCAGGTCCAGATGAATGGAATACATCTACTTTCAAATCTTTCAGGTCAATATCTATGTCAACATCCTCTGCCTCCGGCAGAACAGCTATAGTTGCTGTCGAAGTATGTATCCGACCGCCTGATTCTGTCACCGGAACTCTCTGCACCCTGTGAACACCGCTCTCAAACTTTAGTTTGCTGTATACCCCCTTCCCTTTTAGCATAAAGATGATTTCCTTGAATCCTCCAATACCAGTTGTATGTGAATTGAGCACCTCAGTTTTCCATTTTTTTGAATCAGCAAATTTGGTATACATTTCAAAGAGAACTTTAACAAAAAGCGCTGCTTCTTCACCTCCAGCACCAGCACGTATCTCAATGATAATATTCTTATCATCCAAAGCATCACTTGGAGAGAGAAATTTCTGTATCTCCTCTTCTCTTTTCTTTAACTCTTCATCAACTTCAATAAGTTCAATCCTTGCAATCTCTTTTAATTCTTCATCTTTATCCATCTCAATAATGTTTTCCGCTTCCATTTTTCGTTTCTCAAGTTCTCTAAATTCACAATAAAGAGAGACGATATTCTTGAGTTCACTTCTTTCCTTTGAAAGTGAAATGAGTTTCTCCTTATCTTTCATTACGCCTTCTGATTCAAGAAGTTTAGTAACCTCATCAAATCTTTTTTTTAATACTTCAAGCTTCTCAATCATTTTGCATTCTTAAATAAGAAATAATTGTATATTTATAGTAATTACTCGTTATTCGTGGTTATTTTTTTGTTTACTTTTTCCATGCTTTCTATGTCAAGTGCTGAGCGTAATGCAGTGAACCCCACTTCGAGCTGTTCAGAAGAAGGTTCTTTTGTTGTTATGTATTGAAACGCTAAACCTGGGCTGAGTAAGACTCGAAGTAACGGATTTGCTTTATGTTTACCTGCAAATTTTATAATCTCATAGGAGATGCCAACCAGGAAGGGGAGAAAAAGAAGATGGATAAAAAGTCGTAATAATTTTATGTAAGGCAATCCCCATACATTGAATATAAGTGTATCAATAAGAGAGAAGAAGATAATTGCAACAATGAAGACAACAAAGATGAAAGATGTCCCACAACGGGGATGTTTTGTAGAGTAATTGGCACAGTTTTCCATAGTGAGTTCTTTCCCATCCTCCCAGCAGAAGATAGACTTATGTTCTGCCCCATGGTACTGGAAAAGCCGCTTTACTTCAGGGATGAGAGAAATACCCAGGATATAAAGAATGAAAAAGAAGATTCTAAGCCCGCCTGTAAAGATGTTGAAAAGGAAAGGTTTTGCGTCCAATCCTGTTTTGCTTGCAATAAAGATTGGAAGGAAAAAAAAGATAGAGAGAACAAGAATAATACCGAGAAAGGCAAGTGCTCCTGAAAAGAATCCTTCACGATGTTTCTCGTCTTTAGAAATTTCCTGAGCAAATGCTATTTTTGCAGAGTAATTTATCGCATTGATACCCTCATAAAGCATTTCAACTAATGAAACAATGCCGCGAATAAAAAACCATTTAAAAATCCGGGTTTTTCTGAATCTTTCATTTCGTTTGTGAACATCGACGATTATCTTTCCCTCCGGATTTCTGACAGCAATAGAAACCTTTTCTGGCGAAATCATCATAACGCCTTCAATAACAGCCTGTCCACCTATACTAATCTTCTTCATATTATAAATATCTCAATCTCGTTTATTGTTTTACGGTTACGATGCCCGTTTCGTCTTACGGTTACGTTCTTTGTCTTTAAGATTAGTCCTTACACTTCCCTGAATGCAATCTTTTTGCGAATACTATCATCCACCTTACCGATTGACGCTCTACGATACGGGCTTCATTACCCTTACCGTTACCATAACGGTGTTTACCCCGTGAAATAGCATAATGTTTTTGCCATAATATTATTTCACAGGGTTTACTGAGCATTTACTTCATATTTTATATATACAGGATAAATACTAATATGTCAATAATCTTTTATGAGTCAATATCACCCACCGTCATTGTGAGCCCCGAAACGGCAGTGGTAAGTGCCAAGTGGTTAATGGAAAAGACCCAGCTAATGTTTCACCTAAGAGATTTGTGCTTAATTTTTTCTTCGTCTCATCACTGGGCACTGAACACTAAACACTGTTTTTGTGGGCGTGAACTTTCTCTGAAGGAGAAAGAACGACGGCAAGCAGGAGGATAATAAACATAGTGAGGAGTCAATCTCAGAATCCTCTTCGAGGATTGGCTTATTGCCTATGGCTTGTAGCCTGTGGTGTAAAGCCAAAAGCCATATGCTAATTGCTATATGCCACGATAGTATGAGATTGCTTCGGAAGTAAATATGAGAGAATACTCGCAATGGGCATAAAGGTCATGAAATGTTGTTATTTTTTAAAAAACAATA
>SOKM01000353.1 GCA_004375785.1 Candidatus Cloacimonadota bacterium
GATAAGAAATGGGGATATAATTATTCTTGTTGATGATGAGGGAAGGGAGAACGAGGGTGACTTCATAATGGCAGCAGAAAAGGTAACACCCGAAGCAATTAACTTTATGACAAAATATGGGCGTGGGCTTGTCTGTCTTGCAATGAAAGGAAAGAGACTTGATGAGCTACAGATTCCTCGTATGGTCGAGAGAAATACTGCTAAGCTAGAAACTGCCTTCTCAGTCTCTATTGATGCTATTCATGGAACAACCACAGGTATAAGCGCACATGATAGGGCTCAAACTATCCTGACAGTACTAAATAAGAAGACAAAACCAGAAGATCTTGCACGGCCAGGACACATCTTTCCTCTCCGGGCAAAACCAGGGGGTGTCCTCAATAGAGCAGGGCACACTGAGGCTGCCGTTGACCTCACACGACTTGCTAATTTATCTATAGCAGGGGTATTATGTGAAATAATGGATGATGACGGCACAATGGCAAGATTACCAAAACTACAGAAGATTGCGAAAAAATTTAATTTAAAACTGATTACCATTGCTTCACTTATCGAGTACAGAAAGACGAAGGAGAAATTCATTGTCCGGGAAGCAGAGGCAAATCTACCAACAGAGTATGGAGATTTCAAAATCATTGCTTACAAAGATTTAATTTCAGATATTGTCCACATTGCACTTGTGAAAGGTGAAGTAAGCAATAAAAAGAATGTTCTTGTAAGGGTTCATTCTGAATGTCTTACCGGTGATGTCTTTGGTTCAAAAAGGTGTGATTGTGGCGAACAGGTAAGTTCCGCTCTAAGAATGATTGAAAAAGATGGGGAAGGAATCTTTCTATATATGAAACAGGAGGGTAGAGGTATCGGGCTTCTTAACAAGATTAAAGCATACGGATTACAGGAAAAAGGGCTTGATACAGTTGAGGCAAATGAAAAACTTGGATTTCCACCCGACCTCAGAGATTATGGAATAGGCGCTCAAATACTGGTAGATCTTGGACTTTCAAGCATTCGGCTTCTTACAAACAATCCCAAAAAAGTAGTAGGACTTGACGGCTATGGATTATATATTACCGAACGTATTCCTATAGAAGTATGTCCAAATAAATTAAACAGGGAATATCTCAAGACAAAAAAAGAAAAACTTGGGCATCTTCTTGAAAGTGTCTAATCTTATAACAAAGGAGTTGTTATGGCAAATGTGACTGAAGGTAAACTCACTGCAAAAGGCTTAACATTTGGAATTGTCGTTTCCCGCTTTAACAGATTCATCTCTGAAAGGCTACTTGAAGGTGCTTTAGACTGCATAAAAAGGCATAACGGAGATGAAAAAAACATAAGTATATTCTGGACACCCGGCTGCTTTGAGTTACCACTTGTTGCAAAAAAGATTGCCCTTTCAGAAAAATTTGATGCAGTGATATGTCTCGGAGCTATTGTTCGTGGCGATACTCCTCATTTTGATTTTATTGCACAGGAAACAGCAAAGGGGATTGCAAAGGTCTCTTTTGAAACAGGTCTTCCTGCAAGTTTTGGCATAATTACTGCTGATAGTGTTGACCAGGCAGTAGAAAGGGCTGGTCTTAAGGCAGGTAATAAAGGCTGGGATGCAGCACTCTCAGCAATTGAGATGTCAAACCTTTTGAAGAAAATGAAGTAGGAGCAGGTTCCATCTGCGACTCCATTAGATGTTTATTATCTAACGGGGTAAATATGGCAACCAGGAGGTTGCTCCTACCAATGCATAATATGAACAGAATTTAATAATGGGTGGACGAAGAAAAGCAAGGGAAATGGTCCTTAACGGACTCTACTATCATGAGATGACAGGGATTGATTCAACATCCCTGTTGCAGCATGTAGCAAACAAAAAAGTTATGGATAAGGAAATAAAAGAATACGCCACGAGACTTCTCGAAGAGACAATGAAAAACCTTATCGTGATTGACAAGAAACTTACAAAAATCATCAAGAATTGGGATTTAGATAGAGTTGCTGTCATAGATAAATGTATCCTAAGATTGGCAACAGCAGAACTACTTTTTTTCCCCGATATTCCTGTCAAGGTCTCCATTGATGAGGCAGTTGAGATTGCAAAAAAATATTCTACGGAAAATTCTGGAGGGTTCGTTAATGGCATTCTCGATGAAATTGCAAGGGAAGAAAACCT
>SOKM01000039.1 GCA_004375785.1 Candidatus Cloacimonadota bacterium
TGTTATATTTCAGTTATGGATAAGATTCTCTTGAAGGATATGGTCTTTTACGGACACCACGGTTCTCATTCTGCAGAGAAGGAGCTCGGTCAGCACTGGGCTGTTGATGTCGAGATTGAGGGTGACCTTTCGTATCCAGCAGGAACGGACAACTTGAAGGATACAATAGATTACATAAAGGTTTATAGAAAGGTAAAGGATGTGATTGAAAATGAAAATTTTTCTTTGCTTGAATCAATTGCTGAAAGAATAGCTGAGAAATTACTCGATTCTTTCCCTGCTTTCGAAGTCATTGTCAGGGTAAAGAAGCAACATCCACCGTTAGGTGGACCTATAAAATATGCCTGTGTTGAAATTAGAAGAAAAAAGCAATAATAAAAGGATAGTCTATATTGGATTTGGTTCAAATCTTTTGGCAAGGAGAAAGAATATAGAAAAAGCTCTGAAGTTTATGAATAATGCAGAGCGAATAGATGTAATTTCGGTTTCACCTTTGTATGAGAGTGAACCTTATGGGTATAAAGAACAGTCACAATTCATCAATGGTGTTGCAAAAATTACAACTTCATTAAGCCCTTTCTCATTGCTGATTGAATTGAAGAAAATTGAAAGAGAAATGGGACGTAGAAAAGTGGTTAGATGGGGGCCCAGAATTATAGACCTTGATATTCTATTCTATGATAACATTATTTTCAACGCTCAAGAGCTTGTAATTCCACATCCAGAATTGCACAAAAGGTGGTTTGTTCTTCAACCTTTGAACGATATAGAACCAGACCTTAAACACCCTGTTCTTAAAAAAAACATCCATCAATTGCTTCAAGACTTACGCAGGCTGAAGCCTGCGGTTACCAAAAAGGAATTAAATGGAAGGATTTAAATATCTCATAGTTGAAGGTATTATAGGTGTTGGAAAAACATCTCTTGCAGAAATGCTTGCAAAAAGAGTTAGTGCAAAACTTATCCTTGAGGTTGTAGAAGATAATCCATTTCTTGCTAATTTTTATAAAGAAATGGATACTTATGCATTCCAGACACAAATTTTCTTCTTACTTTCAAGACACAAACAACAGCTGGAATTAAAGCAGATGGAACTCTTTTCAACCAATCTTGTTAGTGATTATATGTTTGAAAAGGATAAGATTTTTGCTAATCTTACCTTAAATGAGACCGAGTTATCCCTTTACAACAAAATATTTGAAATTTTAAGAAGGGATATTCTTAAACCTTCTCTGGTAATCTACCTTCAGATTGACCCTGAGAAAGCATTGTCAAGAATAAAAGAACGAGCGAGACCATTTGAAAGGAATATTACCCTTGATTACCTCAAGGATTTAAATGAGGCATATAATCAGTTCTTTTTCCATTATGAGGATTGTCCTCTTTTAATAATCAATGTTAATGAAATTGATTTTATAGATAATGAGGAAGATTTTCAAACACTTCTTAAGGAAATAGAAAAAGAAGAAAAGGGAATGAGGGTATTCCTCCCAAGATCCTCTAAACTATTCAAATAGTATGAGGACTATCACTCAAATTAAAAGAATGCAAGAAGCCTCTGATAAACTCAGGGGAGAGAGAAAAACTATAGGTTTTGTTCCAACAATGGGATATATTCATGAAGGGCATCTCTCTTTGATTGATATATCAAACCAGAATGCAGATATAACAGTTGCGAGTCTATTTGTAAACCCAACGCAGTTCGGACCCGGTGAGGATTATAAGAAATATCCGCGAGATATTGAGAGGGATAAAAGATTACTTGAGAAGAGAGGTTGCTCTATTCTTTTCGAGCCTGATGCTGATACTATGTACAGTAAGTATTTCAGAACAGAGGTATATGTAAGGAATTTATGTCGACTTTTATGTGGTGAGACGAGAAAAATGCATTTCAAGGGTGTTACAACGGTTGTTTCAAAACTTTTTAACATAGTTAAGCCTGATATTGCAGTTTTTGGACAGAAGGATGCACAGCAGGCAATTATTATTAAGAGAATGGTAGAGGATTTAAATTATGATTTAAAGATTATTTTAGGTGCAATTGTAAGGGAAAAGGATGGACTTGCTATGAGCTCAAGGAATATATATCTTAACAAAAAGGAGAGAAGGGATGCAGTGGTGATTTATCGCTCTTTAAAAGAAGCAGAACAGATGATAGAAAATGGTGAGAGGGGAGTATTAAAGATTTTGAGGCTAATGAGAAAGGTGATTTCTGAAAAAAAGAGCGCAAGGCTCGATTATATAAAAGCTGTAGATACAAATGGATTGAAACCCGTCAGTAAAATCAGGGGAGAGGTTCTTATTGCTGTTGCCTGTTATTTTGGGAAGACAAGACTTATTGATAATATTATAGTAAACCCGCTTAATATATAAGTGCGGGTGAAGGTATTATAATGCAAAAATTCGTTTGTGTAATATTAGCTGCAGGTAAAGGAAAAAGGATGAAATCCGGGCTTGTAAAGGTTCTCCATCCTCTGTGTGGAAAACCTATGCTCTTTTATGTGCTTGAGCTTGCAAGAAAACTTAAAACCCACAGCACTGTTCTTGTAATTGGAAGACAAAAAGAAAAGGTTATGGAGGAATTTAAGAGGTGGGAGATATCGTTTGTAAATCAAGATAAACTTCTTGGAACGGGCGATGCTCTTCAGAGAACAGAAGGATTACTGAAGGATATAAGTGCGGATGTAATAGTCCTTGCAGGCGACACCCCGCTCTTGAAAGAAACAACAATTGATAAGATGATGGAATTACATACAGAATACCATTCTGATGTTACACTCCTTTCCACATTTCTTGAAGAACCAGCTGGTTACGGCAGAATCGTAAGGAGAGGGAAAAAGGTAGTGAGGATTATCGAGGATAAGGATGCAACCATAGCAGAGAAGTCTATCAATGAAATAAACGCGGGTGTTTATATTTTCAACAAAGATAAACTCTTCCGTTATTTAAAAGAGATTAAGCCGAATAATGTTCAGAAGGAGTATTATCTGACTGATGTTGTTCGGCTTATCCAGAAAGAAAAAGGAGAAATTCAAATAGTAACAACTGATGATTGGTTAGAGACAATAGGTATAAACGATAGATGGACACTTTCCCAAGTCTCAAATATTATCAAAGAGAGAATGATGAAAGAATTAATGAAATCTGGGGTGACCTTTATTTGTCCTGAAGAAACTTATATTGATTATGGAATAGAAGTTGGCAAAGATACCGTAATAGATCCATTTGTAACAATCACAGGAGAAACTGCTATAGGAGAAAACTGTAAGATATATTCACATACATCTATAGATAACTCAATAATTGGAAATAACGTTGAAATCAAAGAAAACTGCTTGATTAGTAAAGCACAAATAGCTGACAACGTAATAATCCCAGCTTACTCTGCTGTAGGGAATGAAAAAAAGTAAAAGAAAACGTAGGAGTAAAAATCTTCTTGCGAGGATTACCATCTTTATTCTTACATTTTTTGTTCTTTTCATAGCTGTATCGACAGTTGTTAGATTTTTAAAAAAAACAAAGCAAATCCCAGGTGAAACAGGTATTGTTTATACACGCGTAGAGGTTCTCAATGGGTGTGGCGTGGACAATCTTGCATATAAGGTAACTCTGTTCCTGAGAGAAGAAGGATTTGATGTTGTTGAGATTTCAAATGTGAAGGGTGAAGATGTGGAAAGAACAATTATCATTGAAAGAGTCGATAAAAATATGAAAAATGCAAAGCTTCTCGGAAAGATTATGAAATGCTCAAATATTACAACAATGATAGATTCTACTCTCTTCTTGGAAGTTACCCTTTTACTTGGAAATGATTACAACAAATATTTTTCAAAGAAGGTTTTAGATAGGAAAATTTTTTAGGAGGTAGATTGGAAGAATTAAAAAATTCAAAAAACTTAGTAAAATTTATAACAGAGATTGCACTTGAAAAAAAAGGCAGCGCTATTGTCATACTTGATTTAAGAAAAATATCTACAATGGTGGATTATTTTATAATAATATCTGGAACAAGCGACATACATTCAAAGGCGATTGCTGATGAAATTGTTCACAAATTAAGAGAAGAAGGTATAAGAAAATGGCATATTGAAGGATATTCTTATGGTCACTGGATTCTTTTGGATTATGTGGATATAGTTGTTCACATATTCCTTGATGAAGAAAGACTTTATTACAATCTTGAGTCACTCTGGGGAGATGCTCCGATGGTGAGAATAGACGAAGAAAATGTTAAAACTTAAAGAAGAAATAAAGAAGATTTTGAGAGATACCATTCTCGATAGGTTTAAAATAGATGCAAATCCTGTTATTGAGATACCACCAAAATTAGAGTTTGGTGACTTTTCATCAAATTTAGCATCAATTCTTCCAAAAAAATTAGGGCTTTCCATCGACGAGTTTGTAACCATCATATTATCCGAACTTAGTAAGAAAAAGGAGACATTTAAGAAAGTTCTTAAAAAGGGTAATTTCATAAACTTTTTCTTAAATGATGCGTATCTGTTTGGTCAATTAAAGGATGTGATTAAAGAAGGAGATAGATTTGGAAGCAGTAATATGGGTAAATCTAAAAAGGTTCTTGTAGAATTTGTTAGCACGAATCCAACTGGACCGCTTAATATTGTAAACGCAAGAGCAGCAGCTGTAGGAGATACACTTGTTAAACTACTAAATTTTACAGGGTATAAAGCAGATGCTGAGTTTTATATAAATGATGCAGGTCGTCAAATGGAGATGCTTGGTATCTCTGCTGAAAAAAGATTTGAAGAACTTCAGGGGAAAGTGGTTCAAATACCAGAGGATGGATATAAAGGAGAATACATAAAAGAATGTGTAAGCAAATTTATCAATGATGAAAAAGTGAGAGGTATGAGCGAGGAAGAAAGGATAGGCTTCTTCAAGAATTATGTCAAGGATGAGATGATTAAGTGGCAAAAGAATTCGCTTGAAAGGTTCGGGGTTAGGTTCAAGAAATGGATAGGCGAAAAGGCAATCCTGGAAGGGTTTTCCATTCAAAAGGTTCTGGAGCACTTAAGGGGTAAGGGGGATGTATATGAAAAGGATGGTGCCGTGTGGTTTAATACGACCAGGTATGGGGATGATAAAGATAGGGTCCTTCTTAAACAGGACGGGACACACACATACATTGTATCGGATGCAAGCTATCACAAGAATAAGTTCGAACGTGGATATGAATATCTGATAAATCTGTGGGGTCCTGACCATCATGGAGACATACTTCGCTTAAAAGCAGCAGTTGAAGCTTTTGGGTTTGTTCCTGAGAACCTTGAGATAATTATTGTTCAACAGGTAACACTTGTTTTTAGGGGTAAGAAACAAAAAATGTCAAAACGAGCTGGAAAATTTATTACACTTGATTCTCTTCTGGACAAGGTAGATAAGGATGCAGTTAGGTTCTTTTTTCTTATGAGAAAGACAACCGCACATCTTGATTTTGATGTTGAACTTGCGAAAACACTCACCCTTGAAAATCCTGTATACTATACTCAATACTGTCACGCAAGAACTGTCAATATCTTTAATTTTGCAGAAGAGAGAGGAGTTACTCCTGCAGATGAACCTGACCTTTCATTGCTTACAGAACCACACGAAAGGGAGATTGCAAAATTGGTTCTTCTTTTCCCAGAGGTTGTGCAAATCGCAGCAGAAAGAAGGGATATTCATAAGGTCCCTCACTACCTGCTCGACCTCTCAAAGGTATTCCATTCGTACTATCAAAAGGTAAGGATTGTTATTGATGATGAACCCTTGACATTAGCGAGGCTTTTACTTGTGAAAGCGGTAAAGCAGGTTATTAAAAACGGTCTTACGCTCATTGGCGTGACTGCCCCGGAGAGAATGTAGACAGGCAGAAGAGGGATGAGAGAAGAGTGATGAGCGAAGAGAAAAAGGAGTAGCGAGACTTGTCTCGCGCAATCAACCAAGTAAACTGTGTAAACTATATTAATCTCTATGTGCTCTGCGTCTCCGTGATGAAATAAAATAGTAAAGGAGAGAATATGGAAATTAAAATTGTAGGAATTGAGAATCCTGAAGGATTGAATTTGGTCCTTGGACAATCGCATTTCATCAAAACTGTAGATGATGTCTATGAGGCACTTGTCAGCACAGTGCCCGGTATAAAATTTGGTTTTGCATTTTGTGAATCCTCGGACAAACGTCTTGTCCGATACACAGGAACGGATGATGGCTTGATTGAACTCGCAAAAAAGAATGCGTTAAATATAGGAGCAGGACATTCTTTTATCCTCTTCTTAAAGGATGCCTACCCGATAAATATTCTTAGAACACTGAGGAGTGTGCCTGAAATTGTAGGTTTTTACTGTGCCTCTGCCAATCCTGTAAAGGTTGTTATTGCAGAGGAGGGAGAGCAGCGAGGTATACTCGGTGTTCTGGATGGTTTGAAACCTGTGGACGTCGAAGACGAAGAAGCGATAAAAGAGCGGAAAGATTTTTTGAGGGAAATAGGGTATAAGATATAGGAGACGCTATAATCCAAACTTGATGATATGGCAGGTTAACGTATCCTTCACTCCTTCAATTGTTCTTATTTTCTTTATAATAAATTTGCCGAGAGAAGAGACATCCGCTGATTCAATAGTTGTTATAATATCGTGTGGTCCGGTTACAGCGTCTACCTGAATAATTGATGATAATTCCTTCAATTCATTGTATACACTGTGTGCCTTGCTCGGTTCCACCTTTATCAGCACGTAAGCACTTGCACTCATTGTTCCTCCTTTTCAGGATTCATTTTCTTCTTCTATTTTCTTAAGTACCTCTTTGGCAAAAGATTTCAATATGTCAAGTTCCTTTAATTTTGAGATTACTTCTTCTTCTGTTACCTCCCAATAGAGATGAACTAACCGATTTCGAAAACTGGCAAATTCTTCCAGTTTTTTGCCTGTCTCTGGTGAAAGCATCTCTGCTTCTGTTAACCTTCTAAAGATTCCTCTGTAGGTATCTGCTCGTTTTAGCTCTAAGCCAGCAATTAAATGACTTCCAATATTGAGACACTCTTCTATGGAGACTTGCAAAATTCTCTCTGCAGCTGATATGAGAGTTTTAGTTTTTTCTTTTTCTATCGTCTTCTGAATTTCTTTTAGACGAGCAAGGTTTTCCTCGAATCTCTCGAGTTGAAGAAAAATTTTCTCTTTATCTATACCCGTAGGTACCATTTTGAATTCTCCTTTTTAACGCATTGAAATATAGTTCTCTTAATGGTGCTGTATCGTAGTAAAGATGTTCCTTTCGAACCTCAAATTCTATTCTTATGCGGAGGTCGCGTGCGTAAAGGCATCTTCCCTCCTTAAAAACCCTGTGGATTAAAGTCAAGGGAACTTGATTAAGATTGATAAGGTCGATTGCCTCTTCTTCAAATCTATCTTGCAAATCATCAAGAAGGTCAAGGGTATTATCAAGGTCAAACTCTCTTGCAGGCAAGAAAGCAATATCAAGGTCACTCAGTTTGCCTGCACTATTGGTTGCATAAGAGCCATAAAGATAGATAAGTAAAATGTCGAATCTTTTGGCAATCTTTTCCATCTCAGGTTCGATTTTTTCAAAATCAATCCTTTTACCGTTTCTTGATTTCAGCACCCGAATAAATTTCATATTAAACCCTATCACAATATTTTTGAGATGTCAATCTATTTCACGGGTCTTAAGGGATTAAAGAGTTTTCTTCGGACATTTTTCCCGAGAAGGAATGCCCTCTTAATTGTGAACT
>SOKM01000212.1 GCA_004375785.1 Candidatus Cloacimonadota bacterium
CCTCTTTCCTCTTTCTCCTTGCTCTAAATTTCATTACAAGGGGGATTCCACCTAAAGGGAAAACTTCTCTTATCTTCTTCTCAAGATACCTCTTGTAATCCTTTGCAATATCATCAGGGAAATTCGTGAAAAAAACAACCTGAGGTGGATTCTGGGAAACCTGTTTGCATCCAGAAATAAAAACCCTTTTCTTTCCTATGCGCTTATGGGGAAAGTATAAAACAGCATCCTTTATTATTTGATTCAACTCTTCGTTGTCCAAAAGAGTGGAACTTCTTTTATATCCATCTATGGCAATACGAACAGCATCAAAAACTCCATCACCTCTTTTTGCTGAAATGGGAAGGGCAAGTAAATATGGAATGTATGGAAGAGCATCATAAAAGTACCTGCTCACGTCATTCCATAACCTTTTTGGAACGAGGTCCATCTTGTTCAATAAGATTATCACGGCGCCAGCACTCCTGTAGGAAAGTGCAATAAGTCTCTTATCCTGCCTTGTAATCTCAACTGAACCATCCACCATCACCATTGCAACATCGCACAAAAGAAGAGCATTAATTGCACGTTTTATTGTATAGTATTCAATGTCTGTCTTAATCCGCGGTTTCCTTCTTATCCCGGCTGTATCGATGATTGTCAATTTTTCACCTTCAAATTCCAGATCTGTATCTATCGCATCTCTTGTGGTTCCAGGCTCCTCATCAACAATCACTCTCTCCTCATTAATAATCCTCTTAAAAAGGGATGATTTCCCCACATTCGGCTTTCCAATGATTGCAAGTTTAATCCGCTCAGTCGGGGCTTCCCTCCTCTCTTCCGGAATCAACTTAACTATCTCATCGAGAAGTTCTGCAACCCCCCTTCCATGAATACTTGAAACAGGAAAAACCCTCTTGAACCCAAGTTTGAAAAAACTGTAGATGACCTGTTCCCTCTTTGCATTATCCACCTTGTTAACAACAAGAAAAACATTCTTACCATTCTTTCTTAGAGAATCCGCAATCTCTCTATCGAGTGGTGTAACGCCTTCAATAGCATCCACTGTAAATAGAATTATGTCGCCTTCATCTATTGCAAGGTCAACCTGTTTTGAGACAAGAGTGGTTATGCGGTCAGTTTTTGAAGGAACATATCCTCCTGTATCAGTAAGATAAAAACTCCTGTCATTCCATTCTGTCCTTTCCAGCAACCTGTCTCTTGTTACACCGGGCATCTCTTCAACAACCGCTTTTCTTCTATGAATGATTCTGTTAAAGAGAGAAGATTTCCCGACATTCGGTCTACCAACAATTACAATATTTTTCATGTCACAAACTCTCTTTTTACAGTTTCTGCGAAAGAGGAAATTGGCAAAGGTAACGCAATGACCTTCTCTCCCGATAATCTATTAAGGTCTCTAAGTGAGAGGTTATCGAGGAATACCCCATCTTCATTAAGAGAATTCTGTGGAATAATAAAAAGGTCTGATTTTTTTTTGTATGTTTCTATTGCCTTAAGAATATCCTCTCCGCAAAGAAGCCCTGATACCGTTACACTTTCACCAAAGAAATGGTTTTCAAGAGGAATAATATCGCAGGAAATAGAGGTTTCAAACACGAGTCTTTTTCTCAACAGATTAACCCATGGAAGAGGAAGTAGTGATGTAATAAAGACAATCCTGGCTTTTATTTCCTTTATTTCCTCAGTATCAATATTCTCAATGCCATCAAGAAAAATCCTTGAGTTTCCAACGCCATTTTCGAGTTGTGGAAACCCGTCATAGAACTCCTGCATCGGAATAGCAAACTCTGCCTTTATAAAGATTTCATCAGAAGGGTAGACAAAACCGATTCCGAATCTTCTTCTAAATGCTTCCTGCCAGCTAAAGATATGCTCTATAACTTCAAGACATTCCTCCTGCTTCATCTCTCTCAAAGAAAAAAGCCCTCTTCTAAATTTTGTCAATCCAACAGGAATTATGGCAACAGAGCGAATATTGGGAAAAAACAGGGAAAGTTCAAAAACAGTTTTTTCAAGCTCTTCTCCATCGTTAATCTCAGGACAGATAACAACCTGTGTATGAATTTCAACCTTCGCATCAACGAGTCTTTCAAGTGATTTCATAATGTCAGTTTTGTTCTTATCCTTTCCGAGTATCCTTGCCCTTACATCTGGATTGGTCGAGTGAACAGAAACATAGAGAGGGCTCAGTCTTTGCTCTTCAATCCTATCATAGTCCTCATCAATCATATTTGTCAAAGTAATATAGTTTCCATAAAGAAACGAGAGTCTGTAATCATCATCTTTTTCATATAGGCTTTCCCTCAGACCTTCTGGCATCTGGTCATAGAAACAGAAGATACAGGAATTACTGCATCTCTTAAAACTAAAAGGAACTATCCTGATTCCCAATTTATCTTCTGGTAATTTCTTCACAGAGAAAATCTCATGTTCCATCTCCTTTTCTATCTCTATCATAAGATTGCCATCGTTCTCGTAGAACATCAGGTCTATCTCATCCCTTATTTTATGACTGTTAATAGAACAGAGCCTATCGCCTTTTGATATGCCCAATCCCTGAGCAATACTATCCTTTTCTACCTCTTTTATTTCCACCGTCTTATACCTTCAAATATTAAGTAATACTTAAAATAACACACAAGTAAAAAAAAAGCAAGAAATTTTTTTATCTCTTATATTCTCTTCCAATCCCTGTTAATTTTGTTTGTTTTTTTACTTGACTTTTCTGACATTGGGAAGTATAATTCAATTAAGTTTAATACTGAGCAGGATTCAGGAGAAAATGTGAAATATAGAAATCTACTCTTTTCTGTTTTATTTATATTCTATCTCGCTTTCTCTCTCTTTTCAATGGAGAACGTATCCATTTCCTTGAGAACAGGGAAATTCTACGATGGAGTGATGAAGGATAGTTTCCTTTTTATAGCATCCGGAAGGGGTGTTGATATCTATGACATTTCAATCCCGAATGAGCCAGTAATAGTTTGTACACTGGACACCCCTGGTATCTGTAATGATATTTTCCTTAAGGATAATCTTTTTTATATTGCCGACGGACCTTCGGGTGTGGCAGTATACGATATATCAAATCCAACCAATCCTTCTCTCTGCGACACTTTTTGCTCAAATAACATATTCAAGGAAATTTTTGTAAGGGATTCTATCTTTGCGGTATCTACAGAACCAAATGGTATATCAATATTTAAATATGGTGTTTCAGGAAACATCTTAAGGCTATCACGAATTCCCCTCTACTTTGAGGTAAAAGGTCTCTATATAAAGGACTCTCTTCTTGTAGCAGGATTATCAAACAATGAAGGAATTATAAGCTATGATATAAGTGACCCTTCAAATCCTACTTTCAAAGATTCTTATACAAATTTACGTGTTGAAGACATTGCAGGAAAGGATACCCTACTTTTTGTTGCCTCCCGTAATATTGATGTGAGAATCTTTAATATAAATGACCTTTCTTCTGGTCCCATCAGTGCATATCCAAACAACAGTTGGATTTTTCATCTCTCAATTTGCGACCCTTTTCTTTTTCTTACAGGTTTATTTGACAGTATCTATGTCCTCGATATAAGTAACCCCTCCTCTCCTTCTTTGATAGATTCTGCTAAAACACTATTACCAGTAACCCATCCCATTTCTAATGGCACAATACTTTATGCACCTGAAATATCCACAGGCGAACTCTTTGAAATGTCGGGGTATACGCAACTTGCGGTTCTGGATTCACTCTATCCAATAACAGATGGATTTATTTGTTCAACCTTTGCTTATGTTGTGTCTAAAGGGAAAGGTCTTATCATACTCGATATAAGCAATCCATATTCCCCCTCCATTATTTCTACCTTTGATTCCCTCAAAAATATAGAAGCTGTTTATGTCAGGGATAAGATTGCCTACCTCTCATGCGGTGAGGACGGGCTGTATATTCTTGATGTTACTAATTCTTCCAATCCAACAATTATCTCTTTTTATCCTACCCCAGGAAGACTTTACTATACTATCAAGAGAGGAAACATCCTTTTCCTTGCAGATGGAAGCGACGGATTTCAGGCAATTTCCATAGAGAATATCACCAATCCAGTGTTGCTCGATTCTCTCCATTTTTCTGGAACCACCTATGACATTGCTATTGCAGGTACTATAGCCTTTGTTTCACTGGGAGACAAAGGATTTGGCGTGATAAATATTGAAGACCCAAATAACTTATCTCTTATTGGCACTTTTGCTGGTGATACTTTCTCAAAGGCTCTTGCCACAAAAGGAGATTACCTCTTTTTGGGTACAAGGAATAACGGTGTAAAAATATATGATGTAACCGACCCATCTAATCCAGTATATGAAACAACCTATAACGTTTCTGTATTTGTAAATGATGTTCACTATGAAAACAATTTACTTTTTCTTGCCTGTGGCTCTTCTGGTATAAAGGTTGTTGAAGTGACCAATCCATTACTCCCCACGGAAAAGGAGAGTTGGAATACCCCTGGTGTTGCTTCACAAATCGGTCCGTCAAAGTTGGGGATAATTCCCGTTGCGGATTCTTATAGTTTCAGAATCGACTCTTCATATAGAGATACAATCCCTCCCTCACCCGTTTCCAATCTCACATTTGAAGCACAGGATTCACTTATTATACTGAGATGGACAAATCCAGGAGATATGGACTATGAGGGAACACGGCTCCTTTTCAGAAATGATAGATTTCCAGCAGACACAAACGACGGCACAGTTATTTTTGACTCACTGAGAGAACCTAATTCTCCAGATTCCTGTTATCATAAAGGTCTCCCTGGAGATTCAACCCATTTTTACTACGCTGTTTATGCTTACGATAATTCAAACAATTTCTCTTCTCCAGCCCTCATATCCGGCATCTCTGCGAGCGATACCACCCCTCCTGGCACGGTATCTCAAATCGAATTTAATTTCTGGAGCGATACGATAGAGGTTCTCTTAATGACCCCAAGCGACACTGATTTTGTAGGTGTTAGAGCAATGTATAGCACAATAGAGATTCCTCAAAGTATCCACGATGGTGAATTATTTTTTGATGAAGATTCATTAGATCCAAACTCTTATATTTCAAGAAAACTTGGTGGAGTATTAATTGATACAACCTACTATTTCACATTCTTTTCAAAGGATTCAATACCCAACTTTTCAGAGGGGGTATCGGACTCGTGCCGTATTCCTCCCGATACCATTCCTCCAGAAGAGGTATCTATTGACTCTTTTATTTTCTGGAGCGATACGATAGAGGTTCATTTTACGACACCAGGTGACTCTGATTTCGTTGGAGTCAAAGCAATGTATGACCTGACACAACCCCCTCAAAATCCCTACGATGGTGAACTTTTTTTTGACGATTCCTTACCGCCAGGCACTCAAATTTCAGGGACCCTCGGTGGTGTAATACTGGATACAACCTACTATTTTACACTTTTCACCAGGGACACAGTGCCAAATTATTCAGAAGGAGTATCATTTACATGCACCACTTATACCGATACAATCCCTCCTGGTACCATAACAGAGTTTACTGCGATTTCAATTCCTTGCACCTCCTCTGACACTATCATACTTTCATGGATAAATCCGCCCGATTCAGACCTTGACAGCATTGAGATAAGATGGAGCAAATATAACTATCCCATATCTCCTGATTCAGGAACCCATAAGTGGGGCATCCCGGGTCCAAATCCCGGCAACACGATGGAAAGGAAATGGGTATCAAACTCTTTTGTTCCCGGGGTAAGATGCTATTTTAGTGGTTTTTCCTTTGATAGGACAGGCAATGTTTCTCCCGGGGCTCACGCATATTGTCCCACGCCCAAGTTAACAACAGTATCATATACTCATCCACCTGAACCTATTAAGGGTGAGACTGCTACCTGGCTCGATTCTGTTGAAGTATCCTTTACAGCTCCTATGCTGGTTCCCACGCTCGAAACAGGTGTTGAGATAAAAGGAAGGCAGGATTATAGTTTCAGGATTGAAAGGGGGAACGGCAATAGATATATCTTCATTCCTCCTTCATTTTCCGCCCTCGATACCATAACCGTAACTCTTAAACAGACAATAAAAGACAGTATTGACAGCCCCTTTGATGGGAACGGAAATGGTATTCCAGATTCAACGGGTGACTTTTATACCTGGCATTTCTATACAGGACTTATTTGCGACTATACGGGAAACGATACCATTACATCCGAAGACTTTGCAATCTTCAAGGATGCTTACGAATCACAGGATATTACAAAAGAGACAGGCCCCTGCGAAGGGACCATCCCTTATTATACACCAACACCTGATAGTATAATCGATTTTGAGGATTTTTCCATCTTTGTTATGATGTGGAACTGGTCTCTCGACAATCGCGGATTTTCTGAGATTGGTGGTGGTTCTGATTCATTACTTCGCATTGAATCAATAAATAATAACCTTATTATAAAAACTGACAGATGCAAGGGGTTAATAGGTGGTGAAATCCTGCTTAATGGAACAGGGGGTTCAGTAATAGTAAAAAAAGGGAAAGGGCTACACGAGAACGATATTTTCCTCACAAGATTCATTGATAAAAAGGTTCTCATCAGTTTCGGAATTATGAGTAAGGAGATAAAGAATAAAGCGATTGCTAATATTTCGCTGCCCCTCTCGATGGAGGAAATCAGGTATGCCTACAGGTTAATATTCTCAGATTGTAAAAAAGAGGGAAAAGGAATCTTTACAATAAACAAACTCCTTCCTGTAAAAACCATATTGAAATCCATCTATCCAAACCCTGGAAAGGAGATGAAGCTCATTTATGGAATACCCGAAGATATGAAGATAAGCATAGACATCTTTGATGTGACAGGAAGAAAAACCTACACTTTATACAGTGGAAGAAAGAAAGCGGGTTATCATACAATCACCTGGGACGGTAAGAAAGATAAGATGAGACTGCCAGCAGGCATATATTTCATAAGACTGAAAACAAAAAAGGATTCCCTTGTAAAAACCTTAATCCTTTTGAGGTGATACTATGAAGAGATTGTTTTCTATATTTATTATATTATTCATCTGTAGAGGGATCGGTGCTGAGTGGCTACAGGACAGCATAATAAATGACCGTAATGCAAGGTGCAGGACTGGTTATAATGTAGCAAGAGGGATTGCCGCAGACGGCAACAATATTTATGCAGTCTGGACAGAAGGGTGGTATAATATTTTTTTAAGAGCAAAATTAGGTGGAAACTGGACAAACTCTGAAAAGATTTCTGTTGGTAGCCCTGGGGGGATATACGGCATTTCTGCATATCCTGCCATTGCAGTAAGAAATGGTGAAGTATATGTTGTATGGGAGGATTACAGAACAAGGGATTTTGAAATATTTTACCGTAAATTCAGCGGTGGTTGGGGCAGTCCAATACCCCTCTCAGGTGACCCAGCAGAATCAAGGGTTCCTGTTATCACTGTGACAGATGGAGGGAAAATTTTCCTCATATGGCAGGACGAAAGAACAGGCACCTATGAGATATACAGCAAGATATACTCCAATGGAACCTGGGGTGCTACAGAAAAACTTTCTTCCAACACTCTTTATGCAGGATTCCCAACAGTTACACACTATGGAGAAACCGTTTATGCAGTCTGGGAGGAAATAGAAAACAACGGTTACGAACTCTACACCTCTACCTATTCTGGAGGAA
>SOKM01000201.1 GCA_004375785.1 Candidatus Cloacimonadota bacterium
CCCTTTCAGTGGTTGAATCGGAAATAATAGAGAAGGTATCCTTTTCCGAATAATACCCTTCTTTTGATACCGTCACATCATACTTACCTTCTTCTAATTCAGTGGAGAATTCACCCGAATAAGAATCACTTGTAAGACTCTTTTCCTTTATCATTATCAGAGCACCAAGGGGTTTTTCAGTCTCAGCATCAACAATCTTACCCTTGAATGTTCCAATCTTCTCGATCATTCTCAGGGCATAGACCCTTTCAGTGGTTGAATCGGAAATAATAGAGAAGGTATCCTTTTCCGAATAATATCCTTCTTTTGATATTGTTACATTATACTTCTTTTCTTCTAATTCAGTGGAGAATTTCCCCGATAGAGAGTCTGTTGAAATAGAAAGGTTGAGTGGAAGTATATTTAACTGTGCGTAAAGTGGTTTCTTGGTTTCTTTATCTACAACTGAAACAGCCAGTGTCCCAATTTTAGGAATCGGTTCCAATCCAATCCTGAGCTTGCGTGTTTCACCTCTTGCTACCTCAGTCTCTAAAGTATTCTGCTTGTACCCATCTGTTTTTGCTATAACTGTGTATTCTCCGGGAGGCAATTCATCAACTGAGAAATTTCCTTCATTATTTGATTTTGCCGCCCTGTTTATATCCCCTTCAAGTAAAATATCTGCCATAACAGGTTCATCGCTTTTAGTATCATAAACAAATCCTTTGACTTTTCCTATCCCTATCTCTGGAACCTTTCTGATGCCTGAAAATGGTCCGACCCAGCTGAACATAAAATTGAACCTCTTATCAGGGAATCCTTCCGTATTAAAATCAAGACCTGTAGTAACACGAACGCCCCAGAGTTTAACCTTTACACCGGGTGTGATTGTTAATGCAGAAGTATTCTCAATATCGTTTATTCCAGTTTCAAGGAAGACATCAAGATATTTTAGCGGATAGACAATTGCACCAGAGAGGGGGATTCTACTACCTTCGCCTTCTATTAAATAACCACTATTCAAATGAAATCTCAAAGGCAAAATTGTTTTTGTAGCGCCAAGGTCTATGGTTGATGTAAGATAACCACCGTAAGTTTTCTCACCTTCCTTCCCACCGATAGGAAATTCGAATTTTCCTATCGGTGAGATTTTTAGGAAGGGCGTTTTCAAGAGAATAAATTTTAGTTTGAAATCATTTGTAAGTTCATCTGTTTCTATGAATCCGTGCCATCTGATTGAATAACCTTCAATTAAATATGAGAATTCTAATCTTTGAGCAAAGAACAAAGGATTTGTCATTGTGATATTAAAGCCGTAACTCAGTTCTTTCCTTTCGGGGTCTTCGGCTCTGGCATATCCCTGATAGAATCCAAAAAACATTGAAGGCTTTCCAGCAGTAAAAATCTCAGGGTCAGCAGCAAAAACCCTTAAGACACCTTTGCTTCCGTAAATAGTAGGTGATGAGTAGACAGACGAAACTATTGAGAAAAGAATGACGATAAATAGACCCACTTTTTTCATTTTACCTCCTTTGATTCCTTCTTTGACTTTGCCCAGGTCACAGATTTTTGAAAATATACACTTTAAATATGGATTTGTCAAGAAAAAAAAGAGTTTGTTATTAAAAAAGTCCTGTTATATTTCCTTCTTCATCTATGTCAACATATTCTGCTACAGGAACCTTTGGCAGACCGGGCATCAGGAGTATATCACCTGTTATAGCAACAAGAAAACCAGCACCAGAAGATATTTTTATTTTTTTAACTGTTACAAGGAAGTCTTTCGGTCTTCCCAGGAGTTTAGGATTATCAGAGAGGGATTTCTGGGTTTTTGCTATGCAGACAGGAAGTTGTTCCATCCCGAGTTTCTTTATTATCTTTAAGTCATATTTTGCTTTTTTTGTAAAGTCAACTGCTTTTGACCCGTAAATTTCTTTACAGATCGTTTCTATCTTTTCTTCAACAGGTCTATTGAGTTGATAAAGAGGCTGAAATCTTCTATTATGCTTTGATGTTTTCACCACTTTTTCAGCAAGTTCAGTGGTCCCCTCTCCGCCTTTATCGTATTCATCGGCAACAGCGCAAGGAGTTCCCTTTTCTTTCAAGAACTCTTTGATAACTACAATTTCTTCATCCGTATCAATTGCAAATCTGTTTATTGCAACTACAGCAGGAACCTTGAATTTGCAAATGTTTTCAAGATGCTTTTCCAGATTTGAAAGACCTTTTTTAATCGCTTTGGGATCCGGTTCTTGAACTTCTTCAAGTTTTTTTCCACCATGCATTTTAAGCGCTCGAGTTGTTGCAACGAGAACAACAACCTTTGGATTTAACTCTGACTTTCTTGCAACAATATCGAAAAACTTTTCTGCACCAAGGTCAAAACCAAATCCTGCTTCTGTAATAACAAATTTAGATAGTTTAAGAGCAAGCTCCATAGATTGCACAGAACAGGTTCCCTGTGCTATGTTTGCAAAAGGACCTCCATGAACAAATGCAGGAGTTCCTTCAGTTGTCTGGACAAGATTTGGTTTGATGGCATCCTTCAAGAGTGCAGAGGCTGCACCACAAATCTTTAAATCCTTTAGATAAACAGGGTCGCGACTATATGTAAAACCGAGAAGGATGTTTGAAATTCTATGATTCAATTCGCTGAAGGTCTCTGAAAGGCAGAGAATTGCCATTATCTCTGAAGAAGCGGAAATGTGAAAGGATGTTTCCCGTGGAAACCCATTTTTCCTTCCACCAAGTCCAATAACTATATTTCTTAAAGACCTGTCGTTCATATCCATTACCCTTTCCCATTCAATTCTTCTTGGGTCCAGCTGTGGTTTTTTTCTTCTAAATATGTGGTTGTCTAATGTTGCTGAGATGAGATTGTGGGCAGAGGTAATTGCATGGATATCTCCTGTGAAATGGAGATTTATATCCTCCATTGGAAGAACCTGGGCTCTACCACCCCCTGTTGCTCCTCCTTTCATTCCAAAAAGCGGACCAAGCGAAGGTTCTCTTAATGTTACAATTGAAGAGTAACCGAGTCTGTTCAGTCCCAATGAAAGCCCAATCGCGACTGTTGTCTTTCCTTCTCCAGCAGGGGTTGGGGTTATTGCAGAGACAAGGATTAATTTACCATCCTCTTCAGTTTTTAATCTTTCGAAAGCAGCAAGTTTTATTTTTGCTTTATAATTACCATATAATTCAATTTCTTCTTCTGTGAGCCCGATGCTTTCTGCGATTTTCTGGATTGGTTTTAATTTTGCTAATTTAGCAATGTTAACATCTCTCCCCATTTTCCCTCCTGGTATAATAAAAATTATATCTAATTACACAGGTTGGTTTTTTTATCAAGAAATCGAAAAAAATCAGGCTTTGTAAGGTGAATAATCAAAAATAGACTTTATTTTTCTATTATTTCTATGCCATCAGGCGGGGTGAAGGTAAAATTTATTTTCTTATTACTGTTTACACTGATATTAGAAAAATTATATTCTGTTTTATTTCCTGCTTTATCCTTAAAGGTAAGAGAGGAAGGTAAAATTTTATCCTTTGAAAGCTTTAACTCTATACTTTTAAAAAAATCATCTTCTTTTTCACTTGATAATTTAAGAAAAATGAAATCAGTATCGTTGTAAAGGGTATCTACAATGAGATTCTCGAAGGGTTCAAGAATATAGCCTGGAATTCTTGAAAGACTATGCTCCCCTCCCGTTCTATATTTTAAACAATATTGCTCCCCTGGTAAATAGAGCCATGCTATTTCACCATCGTAGAGAATAAGTTCTTTTTCGGGTGAGGTTATTTCCATCCTCAAGCTACAGGGTCTTGCAATGTCAATTGTACCTTTAAAGGATTGTGTTTCGCCAATAACAGGCACAATTTTCTCATTGAAGGTTGCACTAAATGTCATGATAGAGGAAAAACTCTTTTCAATCCTTTCGCGTAATTCTTTCGTACTTTCTGAGAAAATGGTAATTCCAAAAGAAAGGGTGAAAATTATAAGAAACAGTTTTTTCATTAAATTTCCATTGTGGGTAATTGAATAGTAACCGTTGTTCCTTTATCCACTTCACTTTCAATTGTGATATCGCCGCCATGCATATCTATGATATCCTTGACTATAGTGAGCCCCAGTCCAAAACCACTGATGGTGTGAATCTCTTTTTCTACCCTGTAGAATTTTCCAAAGAGGTAAGGAATTTCTGATTCAGGAATACCTAAGCCTGTATCCCTGATAACTATCTCAAAGTTCCAGCTTGAGTCTCTCAGCTTTAATCCCTCAGTTGAAATAATAACCGTGCCTTCAGGCTTATTAAATTTGATAGCATTGTCAATGAGATGAGAGAAAGCGTATTGGATTGCAAGTTTATCACCCGATATTTGAATGGATTCAGGTGGGAAATCAACTTCAATTGTAATATTCTTTTCCTTGCTTTTTTGCTTATAACTTTCTGCTACTTTTTTTACAAGTTCAAGTATTTGAAAGGTATCTTTTTTCAAACCTATATTCCATTTACTCACTTCATCGAAATCTAAGAGTGCATTTAGAATATTTGTATATTTTTCCCCCTCTTCACGAATGATATTTAGAAAACTTTGAATAGTTGGAGGAAGATTGTTGGTTCTTTTGAGTTCCGTTTCCAGAATACTGAGACTTCCTAATATTGCAAAAAGAGGCGTTCTTAATTCATGGGCAACATTGGTTATGAACTCATCCTCCTTGGAGTAGACCATCTCCCATTCAGCAGGATTTGTAAAGTATAGAACCGCAAAATTTTTTCCGTCAAACTTAAATGGAGAAGCCCCAAAAGCAACTGTTATTTCATGTCCATCTTTTCGTAAGAGATGAAGTGGACTTTGAAAATATTCTTTTTCGGGGAATTTTGACAGGATTTCATCAAGGAGAGGTATATCCCCTTTCTTGTCATTTGAAATAATAACCTCACGACATTTTTTCCCGATTGCTTCATCGTTCTGAAATCCGAGAGTCTTCAATGCAAAATTATTCACAAAGAGTATTCTCAAATCTTCATTGATGATAAAAAATCCTATTGGAATTGAATGAGCAACGATAGAAAAAGACAATTCTTCTTCTAACCTTTTTTCTTTTTTCTCCTCTTTCCTTTCTCTTTTTATTAGATTCAAATAGGAGAGATAAAATCCAAGAATATTTGAGATCTCAAAAAGCCTTTTTGCATTTGTCAAAATAAATGGATTGTTTGGTTTTTTTCTATTTATCTGGATAATACCATATGTATCTTCCTTGAAAAGAATAGGCGAAGCAACGATACTTTCTGGAGCTGGGTCGAAAATATTTTCGCTCGGGTCGAATCTTATATCCTTTTTTGCTACGGGAATAAATGTAGGTTTATTGCTCTGAAACAGCCAGCCCCCGAGTCCTTTTTTTTTAGAAATTTTTCTTCCCTCAACGAGAGATGTTGTTCCTGTGGTAACCTTACATATAAGATTATCATCATCCCTGAGAAAAATTGCACCTTCATCACCATCAAGTTCATCCACAAGCTCTTTCAACCAGTCAGCAAGTATTTTCTCATCCCACTCCACTTTCTGGAATAGTTTATTCAGGTAGTTAAGATGAGATGGTAAAGTTTTAATGGTGTCTTTAACTTCGGTTTTCTTTTTTCCGAATTGTCTCAATATCTTTTTTCTTTTATGGTTTGAAGATTAAGGAATGTAATGTAAGTCTATATATTATTAAGATCTATTCTAATGAAATTTCAGTTTCAGAGATATCCTGAGGGATGTTTTCCTCTATCTTGAATTTTCCTTCTTTCCAGGTAAGGACTAACTCAAGAGCTGCCTTATCCTTGTTTACTGAAGTTTCTGCTTTTGCAATATTTCCGTTTTTTATATAAATTTTACCGACATCGTTGGCTGTTGTTGCAGTTATCGTTACTGTTTTCTTGTTTGATTTTATAACCTGAAGAATCCTCATAATTGGGAATTCGCTTATATTACCCTTTTCAGGTAACTCTTTTTCAACAAAACCTTTTTCTTTATACTGCTCAATACTTTTTGCTATCTTTTTTAAGAGGTCATTCAGGTTGAATGGTTTGACTATGTAATCGTCTCCCCCGAGGCTAAATCCTTTTAACTGGTCGTCCAATTTCCCTTTTGCAGTTAGAAAAAGGAACGGAATATCCTTCGTTTTCGGATTTTCCTTCGTCTTTTTGCATAATTCAAAACCATCCATCTTGGGCATCATAATATCTGCAAGAATGAGATCTGGAGGATTATTTGATATTATTTCGAGTGCTTCTTTCCCGTCATATGCTTTCAGAACCTCGTAGTTCTCCATTTCAAGGCTGAAACTGAGAATATCGACAAGGTAGGCATTATCATCTACTACAAGTATTTTTGATTTAGCCATAAAAAATCCTATTTTTTAACATAAAATTAACTCTTAATAGCAACATTCTACTTATAACAGAAAATGTAGAGTTTTGTCAAGTTTTTTTTAAAAATTTTTGGTCTTACTCCGGTTTCTTAAAACCTATTTCCTTACCAGGTTCAGCAACGTTCTTTATTTCGCCAAACCTCTCTTCAAATTTTTTTATATTGTTTTCGAGTGCCTTAAATAGCATTTTTGCATGTTGAGGGGTCATTATTATTCTTGAATGCACTTTTGCTTTTTTCATGCCCGGAAGGATTCTCGCAAAATCTATAATAAATTCAGCAGGGGAATGGGTAATAAAGGCAAAATTGGAATAGGTTCCTTCAACTTCAGCATCACCAATTTCTACATTAATCTGCTGTGCTGGTTTCTCCATTGTTCTCTCCTTTCTTAATCTCATTGTATTATCTTATAGAATAAAACTTGAAAAAAGTCAAGAGAAAAAACAAAATTAACAGGGATTGGAAGAGAATAGAAGAGATTAATAATGAAAGAAAGGGAATTGAGCAAATGGGCTTACTCTGATTTGTAATCAATAAATGTAATGACTGGATAGCCTTTTAATTTTTCTCTTCCTTTGAGGAAAGATAGTTCTACAAGGAATGCAGCACAAACAATCTCTCCGCCAAGTTTTTCAATAAGTCGGCAGGTGGAAAGAGCTGTCCCACCTGTTGCAAGCAGGTCATCTATAATAACGACTTTATCTCCTTTTTTTACCGCATCTTTATGAATTTCAAGTGCATCCGTTCCATACTCAAGTTCATATTCCTCTTTTAGTGTTTCAGCTGGCAGTTTTCCCGGTTTTCTAATAAGGATTAGACCTTTTTCAAGCAAGTTTGCAAGTGCGCCTCCAAGAATAAAACCCCTTGATTCAATTGCAGCAAACTTATCAAAATGTTTATCCTTGAGTTCCTCAAGAAAAAGGTTTAAAGCCGAATGAAAGGCATAACTGTCCAGAAGAAGCGTTGTTATATCCCTGAAAACAATTCCTTTCTTTGGAAAATCGGGTACATCCCTTATGTATTTTTTTAGGTCTTCTCCCTTCATCGTTTCTCCTTTTCTGTCTGTTGGGGACAAGCCATGAACCGTATGGTTCATGGCAAGCCCCAACGCTACATTTTTCCCTAGTTTCTTCTCCTTATCTCCGATTCACCGTTTCACCGTTTCCCAAAGATGTCGGGGCGAGAGGATTTGAACCTCCGACTTCTTGGTCCCGAACCAAGCGCGCTACCGGACTGCGCTACGCCCCG
>SOKM01000026.1 GCA_004375785.1 Candidatus Cloacimonadota bacterium
GGCAGGATGTATCTTGAGGGAGGGGATGTCTGGTACTGGGATCCTATGTATGGTGGATACGATTTTTGTCCGCTTTTTGGCATCAATGCGACGGCTGATGGAACGAGCGACCTTGCGACGGTTCTTGGGCAGGGTGGCACATTTACCACTGGAATGAGTTTTGGGTATGGTGGAGAGAACAGCTATATAGACCATATAAGTCCTACGGGTAGTGGATTTCTTATTTTCAGGAATTCATCACCAGTGTATGATTGTGGTGTAGCAAATGATGCTGGGACATATCAGACGGTTGGGTTATCCTTTGAGTTTGGTGGATTGGTAGATGGTTCGCCGCCGTCTACCAAGGAAGCACTTGCTGATTCCATAATGCGCTTCTTTGGTGCAGCGGTAGAAGAAAAACCATCAAGCAATTTGAAAATACCAAAGATTTATGGCTTATCACAAAATTATCCCAATCCGGCTAATCAATTATCGATTATCAATTATCAATTACCAGTGAAAAGCCAGGTGAGTTTAAAGGTATACGATGTGAGTGGTCGACTTATGGATGTGCTTATAGATGGAATAATTGAGCCAGGTTATCACAGTATGAGATTAGATACTAAGGTATATGTGAGTGGAGTCTATTTCTACAGGCTTGCAGCTGGCGGCAGGATCTTTACAAAGAAGATGGTCATAGTACGTTAGAGAATATGGGATGTAAGATGTAGGATGTTTCTGAACGCGAAACAAGTAGGGGCAGACCCGTGAGTGTTATGAAAAAGATATTTTTGGTCTTTTTGATATTCTTTCTATTAAATTTTACCCTGACTGCTAATGAGGTTCTCGTGGCAAAATTTCAGGGAATTATTGGACCAATATCATCACGATACATTGAAAAAACTATTAGAAAAGCTGAAAAGAATGAAGTGGAATGCCTTGTTATTTTGCTTGATACGCCTGGAGGTCTTGATTCTTCAATGAGAGATATTGTGAAAGCAGAATTGAATACAAAAATTCCAGTTGTTGTTTTTATTTATCCCCAAGGTGCTCGGGCAGCTTCTGCGGGTGTTTTCATAACCCTTGCTGCGAATATTGCAGCAATGTCTCCTGGAACGAATATTGGAGCAGCCCACCCTGTATCAATAGGGAAAAAGATGGACAGAGAGATGAAAAAGAAGGTGACAAATGATGCGGTCGCATACATAGAATCAATTGCCCAGGCAAGGAATAGAAATGTAGAATGGGCACGTGATGCCGTTAGGAAAAGTCTCTCTGTTTCGGCTGAAGATGCACTTGAGGAGGGAATAATTGATATTATTGCCACTGATATTGATGACCTGCTTAAAAAGATAGACGGAATAGAGATTGAAATAAAGGGTGAGACAAAAATAATAGACACAAAAGATGTTCATATAGAGGAAATAAGGCTTTCATTCAGGGAGAATTTCCTTAACAGGATTTCAAACCCCAATATTGCTTTCATACTTTTCACGGTAGGCTCTGCTGGTCTTGTTTATGAGTTTACTCATCCAGGAGCAATCTTTCCTGGTGTTGCAGGTGGAGTTTGTTTAATTCTTGCATTCTTTTCATTTCAAACACTCCCGGTGAATTATGCGGGCATAGCACTTATCATTATGGGCGTCCTTATGTTTTTTCTTGAGACAAGAACGCCAACGAATGGTCCATTAACAGTAGGAGGTGTAATTTCAATGTTACTTGGTTCTGCAATGCTTTTTGATACAGATGCGCCATTTCTCAAGGTTTCCTGGAGCGTTATAATTCCAATTGTATTTTTCACTGCTGCTTTTTTCTTATTTCTTGTCGGGATGACTATCAGGGCAATGAGAAAAAAACCGACGACTGGGAAGAAAGGACTTGAAGGTGAGATTGCATTGGTAAAAACAAATATTATTCCTGGAAAAGCTGGAAGTGTTTTTATTCATGGAGAGTTCTGGGATGCAGTCTCTGATGAGAAAATAAAAAATGGTGAAGAAGTGGAGATAGTGTCTGTGGAAGGTTTAAAACTTAAGGTTCAACAAAAGAAAAAATAGACACAAAAATCCGAATATCAATCCTAAATTTTGATATTAGTTATTCGACATTCTTGATTCAGTGTTATCGTGCTATAGTTTACAGCACAGC
>SOKM01000016.1 GCA_004375785.1 Candidatus Cloacimonadota bacterium
TAATCTCCTCAAGCCTCTTGACTGGTATTCCGCCAGAATTGCCTATCACCCAGGAACCCCCAATATCATTTATATCCATTACAGCAAATTCTACTCCAAATCTCTTTTTCAACCTTTGAGTTAGCCCATCAGACTTATCAGGACCAAGGATTACGCATTTGTCAAAGGGTTCAACAGGTGTTGTGTGTGCAGCATCAATCATTGCAGTTTTTTTTCCAGCAATCCTGTAAAAAATGCCTTTGATACCAAATGGTTTTGTTAGGCTTGAGAAAATGGCTGCGATAAGAATCCTTAAGACTCCTGCCTCATTGATAGCACACTGCATACTTTCAGGACTTCGGAGTCCAACGCCATACGGAACCTTTGCTACATATCTCCATAAGAATCTTGCAATGAATCCAACGTGAATTCGAGCCTCAGGTATTGCCCTTCCCTGAGAGATTGCAAGACCACTCTCAGCAATTACAATGATGTCTCCTTGCATCAGGAATTTCCTGGCAAAGATTTCTACGATATCTCCGATATCATCCTTTTCTGTTATGAGTTTGGTCTTTATCGGGATAAGTGTAATTTTCATTAAATTTTTTACTAAATTTTTCATAAAGTTTTTTTAATTCTTTATTATCAGCGAGATGGAAATAATTTAGAAACTCTGGGGTGATAGAATATAGAATCGGTCTTCCAGGTGTTGATAACCTTCCTGTTATTTTCAATAATTCTATGTCTACAAGATGTTTGATTACTCCATCGCTCGAGATACCTCTTATTGATTCTATCTCAGGTTTTGTTGTAGGTTGAAAGACAGCAACTATGGCAAGAACCTCAAGTGCTGCTCTTGATATATTGTATCCTCTTTCCTCATCCATTAACTTCTTAATGAGGTAATCATACTCAGGTTTTGTAAAGAGCTGGTATCCGCCCTGAACTCGTTCAATGAAAAGACCTTTTGAAGAAATGTATTCTTCGCTGAGTTTATTAAGTGCATCTTTTATGATATTTTCCTTTTCCATTCTAAGAGCGCTTTTTATGGAGCCAATACTTAAAGGTTCGGAGGATGCGAATAAAAGAACTTCTATCTGTTTCTTCAATTCTTCTAAGTTCATATTTAGATTTCCCTTTTTGTGAATCTTTTTCCAGGAAGTTGCTGAACCAGACCTTTGATTTCCAGAGAGAGAAGAACACTTGATACCTTTGACGAGGGAAGTTTTATTTTTTCGATGATGTCATCTATCAGAATAGGGTTTTCTCTTAAGGTCTCATAAACCCTTTTCTCGCCAGCAGTTAATTCTACCTCTTCGGTAGGAAGTGGGGCTGCGAAATCCTTTCTTTTCAAAAAAGGAAATTCCTCTATTATATCCTCTGTGTCAACGATTAGTTTTGCACCACGCTGAATCAATTTATTTGTTCCCATGCTTGTTCTACTCAAGATATCTCCAGGAACGGCAAATATTTCTTTCCCCTGTTCAAGTGCCCATTTTACAGTGGTAAAAGTTCCACTTTTCAAAGTTGCTTCTATAACTACAATTCCGAGAGACATACCGCTGATAAGTCTATTCCTCTGTGGAAAATTGATGGCTACAGGTTCTGTTCCTAAAGGAAATTCTGAGACAACAGCTCCATTTTTTATAATTCTTTGCAGGAGTGGTTTATTCTCTTTTGGGTAGACTACATCAATTCCTGAACCGAGGAATGCGATGGTTCTTCCTCCTCCTTCAATTGTGGCTTGATGAGCTGCTGTGTCAATCCCTCTTGCCATTCCACTTACTATGGTGAAACCCATATTAACAAGGGAACGTGAGAATTTTCGAGCTATCTTTTTCCCATAATAACTTGCAGTCCGAGAACCAACGATAGAAATAGCAAGTCTATCCTCTTTCTTAAAACTGCCCCTTAAGTAAAGAATTGGAGGTGGATTGCCAATTTCTCTCAAAACATTTGGATAATTCTGGTCAAGAATTGTTAAAACATCCACATCGTAATCCTGCAATCTCTTTTTGTAATCGGTGATGTCTTTATTTGTATTTTTAATCTGTTTGAAAATTTTTTCGAATTTTGGTAGCAGGGTTGTAAGTTCCTTTATATCTTTTTCATAAATAGCGAATGGGTCTTTAAGGGTTAAAATCAGTGTTTTTAACCTTTTCTCGCCAATACCTTCCAGGAGACTGATTTTTATCCATTCTATGGTTCGTTCGTCGAGTTCAGGAGTTTTCATCGAGAATATCCTTGTAAAGAACTGAATCTATTTTTTTGAGTTTTTCAAGAATAAATTCCTGAAAATCTGCATCCTTACGTGAAAGATATAATTCAACAAATTTCACTCTATCTCTGTTTATTATTGAGATTATTGCTTCTTCTGCAGCGATCTTAACCCTCTCACTGTTATCTTCTAAGAATGAAAGCAAAGGGTCAAGAGATTCGATTTCACCAATATAACCGAGTGTCAAGCAAACAGCAGACCTGACGTACCATACGCCCTGTTTTGCTTCATTTAATAATGATTCTATAATATTCTTCCCGAATCCTCCGAGTGCTTTTGCAACATAATTTCTCAGATGCCAGCTTTCATCGGATATAAGTTTAATGAGTTCCTTCTCTGCCTGTTTTCCGCCCATCTCTACCAGTTCATTAACTATCTTTATTCTTCGCTTAATATCGCTGCTGTTAAGGTCTTCAAGTAACTCATCAAATCTATATTTTTTGTTTACCATTCTTCCCTCCAATGCTATTAAATATACTCAGAATCTTTTCAAGAAGTGATGTCATACCTGTCCTTTTTAGTGCAGAGATGTAAAAGAGATTCACATCCAATTCAATTTTTCTATAACCTCCTTTTAATAAGTCAATTTTGTTAACTGCAACAACTCTCGGATATTTAGTAAGTGAACTGCTGTAAGTGTTTAGTTCATTTAAGATTGAGGAATAATCTTTTTCTAAGTTTTTTGATGTTATATCGAGGAGAATGAGCAATAATTTTGTTCTTTCAATATGTTTCAGAAACTCAAGTCCAAGCCCCTTTCCTTGAGAAGCACCCGAAATTACTCCAGGTATATCAGCAAAGGTCAAACGGGTAAAATCTTCAAATTCGACTACACCGAGATTGGGGGAAAGTGTTGTGAAAGGATAATTTGCTATCTTTGGTGAAGCATCGGAGATATTGGCAAGAAATGTTGATTTGCCTACATTGGGATAACCAACAATTCCTACATCTGCTATGGATTTCAACTCAAGAACTATACTTTTTTTCTCACCCGGCTTGCCTTCTGTTGCGAACTCAGGAAAGCGAATCTTAGAAGTGGAAAAGTGCACATTTCCTTTTCCACCTCTTCCTCCGAGAGCAATTATTTTTTCTTCTCCCGGTATAAGTAAATCACAGATTAATCCTTCCTCTTCGTTGAATACACTGGTTCCTGGTGGAATCTTTATGATTATGTCCTTTCCTTTTTTTCCGTGCTTTTTCTTTCCTTTACCATTTCCACCTTTTCCTGCTCTGATAGTGGGTGTATGTCTCAGGTGGTAAAGATTATTTATGTTGCTGTCGACTTTAAGAATTACATCCCCGCCTTTCCCTCCATCTCCACCATCTGGTCCACCCTTCGGAACAAATTTTTCTCTTCTAAAACTTACCTGACCGTTTCCTCCTTTACCTGATTCAACTATCAGGTGAACCTTATCCACGAACATCTAAGAGTCCGTTCTTTATTCTTCTAATACCTTCTTCGAGGTTTTTAATTGGGAGGGTGTAGGAGAGTCTCAGGTATCTGTCATCTCCAAAAGCTGCACCAGGAACAACTGCTACATTCCAATTTTCTAATAGGTACTCTGCCATTTCGACAGATGTCTTTATTCTCTGATTGTAAAATTTATTAATATTAAAGAATAGATAGAATGCACCCTCCGGTTCTGGAAAAGAGATGCCCTCTATAGTAGAAAAAAGTTTTATAACTAACTTTCTTCTTTCATCAAATTCTCTGCGCATCATTTTAATAAAGGGTTCTGCATCCTCAAGTGCAGAAAGTGCAGCATATTGGGATATTGATGATGCACAAGAAGTTGTATGAGCCTGTATCTTAGAGGCTTCTTTAATAATAGGTTGGGAGGCAATTGCATAACCTAATCTCCAACCTGTCATGGAAAAGGCTTTTGAGACACCATTGACAACAATGATTTCGTCGAGTGGTGAATTGACAAGGGAAAGCATGGTTTTTTGTTTTTTATTATTATAAATTAGTTCATCATAGATCTCATCAGAGATACAAAAAATATTTCTCTCCTTTATAATTGAAATAATTTCTTCAAGAAGAGAAGATGGGTAAACAATCCCTGTTGGATTACACGGGGAATTTAGAATTAGAAGTTTTGTCTTTTCTGTTATTGCTCGTTTAAGGTTTTCGGGTGTCAGAAGAAATTTAGTTTTTGAGGTATCTACAAAGACCGGTTTTGCAAATGAAAGTTTCACTATTTCCGGATAGCTCAGCCAGTAGGGTGATGGAATTATTACCTCATCTCCCGGGCCAGAGAGGGTTTCAACAATATTAAATATTGCCTGTTTTGCTCCTGATGTAATTAATACAGAGTCATCAGATAATTCTATTCCATATTTTTCTCTGTACCTTTTTGTCACTGCCATTTTTAATGGCTTAATACCCGAAACAGGCGTGTATTTTGTGTATCCCTTATCTATCGCATCCTTTGCTTTTATTTTGACTATTTCTGGTGTATCGAAATCGGGTTGTCCTGCTGAGAGGTTGATAATCTCTTTCCCCTGTGATTCAAGAAGTTTTGTTTTCGCATTGATTTTCAAGGTGACAGAATCAGATAGTTCTTTTACCCGCCGGGAAAGTTTTTCTCTAATCGTTTTCATTGAGTTTCTTCTTTAGAAATTTTTTTACTACTTTTGGAACAAAATGCGAAACATCCCCACCGACTGAGATAATTTCTTTTATTAGACTGGAACTTAAGTAAGTGTAAGATTCATGAGGGACAAGGAAGATTGTTTCGACTTCAGGTGAAATTTTTCTATTCATAAGAGCCATCTGGAATTCGTACTCGAAATCTGATATTGCCCTTAATCCCCGGATAACAACGCGAATATTTTTTTTCTTCGCATAATCAACCAGCAATCCATCGTAAGAATCGACCTCGACATTCTTCATTTCTCGAACAGATTCCTTTATCATTTTCTTTCTCTCTTCAACACTGAACAGGGGGTCTTTTTCATTATGATGAGCTATAAGTATAATAATCTTTGAAAAAAGTTTCCGAGCGCGGCTTGTAACATCTATATGCCCTTTAGTTATCGGGTCAAATGTTCCAGGATAGACTGCTTTAATCATAAGTCCTTTCTGCCATAAAATGAGAGCAATGTATCACCTATTCTTACCTCTTTTTTTGCTTTATTTCCAGCATTTTCTCTAATAGAGTGCTGTAAAACATATATACCACCATCTGCTAAAATATCAAAATCGATGGTATCAAGTATTTTTTGCACGATACCTACTTCATATGGCGGGTCAGCAAATATTATATCAAAGTGAAAACCATTTTCTTTGAATACTTTAAAGAGCCCCTTTTTTACCATTTTTCTAATGACTTTACCTTTTTTTTCAAAACCTGTCAATATCAAATTTTCTTTTATGATGTTACAGTGAATAGATGAACTTTCTACAAAATATACTGATGAGCAACCTCTCGAAATAGCCTCTATACCAATGTTTCCTGTGCCGGCAAAAAGGTCAAGGAAATTGGTTTCATTGATGTCGCCCAACAGATTGAATAGCGTTTCCTTGATTCTATCGCTCGTTGGTCTGATAGCAACTTTGTTTGATATAAGTTTTCTCTTTTTAGCAGTTCCAGCTATAACTCTAATAATAAACCTCTGGTTAAATTATACATTGTTCCTGTTGTGCATTCTGTAAATAAATCTCTGTCTTTCATCTGCCTGCCCCGTTAGATAATATTTCTATCTAATGGGGTGTCTGATCTGCCTTTGTAATCTGTGCAATCAGACTTTTTGAAATTAACATAAACTTTCATAAATGTCAAGAAAAACAAAAATCAGAAAAAAGACCGAAGATAACAGACTTAAGACATAAGACCATCGAGATGCAGAATGTAATAATAGTAATTGAGTTATTGTGTAATTAAGTAATTGAAATATTGAAAGTGAAAATGAGATTGCTTTCCTTCGCGGAGTTTACCCTTGAGCGAAGCGAAGGGCTCAGGACAGGCTCAGCTACGATACTCGCAATGACAGAAGGGGGATTAACGGAGGATTGCCATTTTGAAGGTTTCGATTTTTTCTTCGCCTTTTCTTCTTGCTATGAAACGGTAGAAGTAAACGCCGTTTGCAACGGAGTTTTTCTCTTCATCCTTTAAATCCCAGATAATCTCATCATATCCTTCAGGTACACTCTGTTTCACGAATTCTTTTATTAGTCTTCCACCCGATGTAAAGATTTTTAATACTACCTCGTCAGCATCTCTCGTTAAGTGGTATGTGAATATTGTGGAATCAAGGTAGACAGGGTTGGGGTAGTTTCCTATACCCCATATATTGAAAGGAATTGAGACATTAAAGGATAGGGTGTCAAAACCCTGGTTTCCATTGACATCCCAGGCAGAGATAATTAGGAAGTAAGAACCATCCTCAAGTTCCACTGAGTATTTTAAGGGAAAAGCCCTTGAATCCGAAGGGTTTTTTGAATATGAGTAATCCTTAAAATCGACTGTATCACCGTTCAGCACAAGGTTTATCCTTCTTGTCACGACGTCTATCCCGTTTTTGTCTGTCAGGACGCTGGTTACTCTAACCTTCTTTTCATAGACAGTCCCATTCTTAAAATCACTGTTCTCTATCCTTGAGGTTATAGTCGGTGGAATGGAATCCTTGTTAAAGAAGACTGAGAAAAGACCGGTATTCCTTGTCTTTCTTTCATAGAAGATGGAATCATTCAGCGCTTTTCCGATGGTTGTCCATTTGTTGTAGTCATCAAGCCAGAGATAGAGCCAGGGAAAGGAAATGATGGAGTCATCTAATGCAAAACTGATAAGAAAAGAGTCAGTTAGTACTTCCCTCGATAAAGTAACACTGTATGCCCTGGTTGTATCTCCGTTTATCGGGACAGGTGAAATGTCAGGTTCTAATATTGGTTTCTTCATACTGTCAGGTTTGAGCGCAAGAACGGTTTTTGAAGAGACTGCATTTGGAGGGAAAGAGCAGTAGAGGACAGAATCACAGGACTGAACCTGTCCATCTGTTCCACTATCCTGTGTCACAGGGAAATGGTCAACCCAGATATATGTGGGGTTATCTAAACTTGAGTTATTGGATTCGTCACCTTCTTCTACCCAGTTATCAGGGTCTATTATAGCATATACTGAATAGAGGTCAAAGGGGAGATTAAAATTGGCAGTTGCTGTCTTAACGCTGTCAATACCAAGACTGAGTGTATCGTAGCTAATGGTATCAGGACTCATCCTTCGGGATACTTTTCCAATACTGTAAGTGGATATTTCACTAATAGTGGTCTCAGGAGTTATGAAGAAAAAACCTACCCTGAAGGAATCTGCAGCGGTTTCTCCAAGATTCTGAACATCAACATTTAT
>SOKM01000351.1 GCA_004375785.1 Candidatus Cloacimonadota bacterium
ATAATGAAGGAATTACCCAGAATAGATGACATTGAAGTTACGAGAAAGAATAGGGCTACAAGGAATAACAATATTGCTTTATTTTTAATGTCTGATGATTTCATTTACCACTTCGCTTTTTATCTGTAAAATCTCTTACTATTATCTATAATAATTGATAATGACAAAAAAGTCAAGAAAAAAGGATGTCATTGCGAAAATTCCCCCATACTAACTTCTGAAGCAATCTCGGTTTCGAGTATTTTTATAGTGCAATAACTGTGTTATTGCGATGTTTTGTAGGGACAAGCCCCGGCGCTACCATAGAAATGCGAGGCAAGATGCCTCATTGCCCGGAACGAAGTACAAAATCAAGTATTTCATTGTAACCGTCACCGTATATCACATAACCTTCCATAGCACAAGAACCTGCCAACCCAATTGGACCCCAGTAGACCGTCCCCTGACCGTCGGCACCGGCAACCGGATTAGCTATATGTCCAGGTGGCGCAGGTCCAGGGGGAACAGCAGCGCCAAGATGGTCAAGACAGTTAGCAGCTGGCCAGAAGGGATTACCATATGTTTTACTTCCTGGTAAAAGAGCATCAGCTGTGGTTACCACAGTTTCTCTTGTTCCGGGACAGGCATCTGCTATTCTTGATGGATTAGCCGCCCCGATGACCCCGATAGCCTGTAGCACATCTTCGACAGTATGAGTTCCCAATTCAGGATACCATCCTTCTGCCATAGAGGCGAAATTCTCTGCTGCTACTCTGAGTGTGAACATATTGGACTTCACAGAAGCCTCACGACTCCTTAAAGACATTTTGAGCATATGAGAATACGTAACTGCGCCCAGTATGGCTATTATTAAAACCATTATCATCAGTTCTACAAGGCTTATACCACTTTTGTAGCTCTTTGGATTTTTATTTAAGAACATTTTTACTCCTTTTCTAATATGAGTATTTTATTTTACTAAAACCATTTTCTTTGTTATTGAGAAATTCTTTGTTTTTAATTTATAGAAGTAAACACCGTTACTGACAATGTTTCCATTGGTGTCTTTTCCGTTCCATCTAAGGGTATAGATACCTGGATTTACCCTTTCATCAACGATTGTCTTAATCAACTGCCCTGAAACATTGAATATCGAAAGTTCCACAAAACCCTTCTCTCTGACCTGATAATGAATCACTGTTGATTTTGTAAAGGGATTAGGAAAATTTTGTACAAGTCTGTTAACAAAACGGTTTGCCTCTTTTGATTCTTTCATACCGGTCAGTGTATCGATGAATATTCCATAAATACGATAACTTCCATACGGTGATTCTGTAAAATCTGAATAGCACAATAAAAATCTATCTCCTGCGCTATTTGCAATTGAGGGAGATTTTGAATCTGATAAGCGAGGGGTGAGTAAAATCCCATTTGTATCAAGCACAATGCCATTAGAACTTACATAAGTCCCAAAGATTGACCTGTTGCAATCTTCAAAAAAAGTATCATTCCTGGTATCCACCCAAACAACTAAAAAGTTTTCTCCATAACCTACTGTTTTTGGTGTATATTGATTGTTCGATTTATTGGAGATAAGAATGTCGACAGAATCCATATCATAACCTTCGGGTGATACCCTTGACCCATAGATATCTTCATTACTGGGATAAGAGCCATCTCGCTCTGTCCAGACAACGAAATACGTTGCTCCATTAAAAGAGATTGATGGCGTATCGTAACCAGAAAAGCCATCAGAGATATTAAAATATGGGAAAATAATAATTCCATCCTTACTAAGCCTTACTCCAATAATGTAGTTTGACTTCTTGTAAGTAATAAGATAGTTATCTCCATCAAAAGATACAGCAGGTAACTTAATACCATGACCTGTTGAATCGATTACGATTTCATTTGAATCAATAACAGTTCCTGAAGTGTCGATTCGGACAGCAACGATTGAATAATCGCTCCAGTATATATTTTCTCTCCATACAACAAGAAAGTTATTACTATCATTGGAAACCTGGGGAGAGAACTGGTTATATTCACTGTAATAAAGTTGAATTCCTTCTGGGTTAAGAACACTACCCCCTTTTGTTATTCGAGTTCCATAGAGTTGGGGTATCAAATCTCCCCATCTGTAATCTTCCCATGCTATAAGGTAGTAAGGATTAATAAAATCTACACTCGGATTAATCTGGTCATTATCAGCGTCTGAAACTACAAAGATGCCGGGTGGAGTGAGTATATTGCCAGCGGTATCAACAATTGCTCCATAAAGGTCAATATCTTTAGCTCTCTCATCCTCCCATATAACAAGATGGTTCACACCGTCAAAACCTACTGCAGGCATCCTCTGATGCTGCGTTGAAATGGTTACAAGAATACCAGATGAATCAATCGGGTTTCCTTCAATATTTACCCTTGAGAAAGATATCTCATCATCGATAGCATACTTAAATGGAATACCCCTCCTGTCATCAAGAGAGATAAGATATTCGCTACCTCCAAAACAAACAGACGGATTTTGAAACTTTGTGGTTGTATCTTTAAGTAGAGGTCTTCCAAGCGTATCGAGCACATTACCCAATGTATCAATCTTTGTAAAATATATTGCGGGTTTAAAACCAAATGAGTCATTTCTGAAATCCTCCCAGGCAACAAGGAATTCTGAGCCGTCAAATGCAATTGAAGGAAATATCTGGTCTCCCTGGGTTTCGGAGATACAGATATAATTTGTGTCAAGAACAATACCATCTGGAGTAATTCTGCATCCAAAAATATCCTTTGAAAGGTCTCCAGAAATACGATAATTCCAGGATAACAGGTAGTTTTTTATACCAAAATGTAAAAAAGGGTTAAGTCTACAGAATCTCATATACAAACCAATGCCACCAGGAAGGGAATCAATCGTGACAAAGAAGAAGGGAATAGAATCAAGGATGGTTCCTTCTTTTGAAATCCGAACTCCTCTTATATAAATATTACAATTCCAGCCAAATTCCTCAATATCCTTCCACATAACCATATAATTAGTTCCATCAAAGGCGACTACTGGATGTTCTGGTTTACTGAATTCAGTGGGCGTACATATAGGTATTGTATCCAGAAGAGTTCCATCAGGAGATACCCTTGCACCGTAAATACCTGGATAACCAGATGGTACATCACTCCAGACAACAAGGTAATTTGTACCAGAGGATGCAACAACAGGTTTGCTTTTTCTTGTAGAATAAGTGTCTGAAATCAGTATAGCACTTGTGTCCAGTATTTCGCCAGAAGGTGTTACTCTTGCAGCATTAATGGCCATACACGTATAAGGTGTTTGACTTTGCCAAACTACAAGGTAATTGATACCATCGTAAGCAAGAGCAGGTCGGAATGTATAAGGTTCTATTAGGGATATAGTGAACCCACCTTTATCAAGTATCTGTCCATCCTGTGATACCCTGCAGCCTCTTATCTGTGAGCATTCGTCCTTTCTTATATCTTCCCATACAACAAGAAAATTTGTTCCATCAAAACTAACCCTTGAGCTCCTCTGCCAATTTGAGGTTTTTCTATAAATCTTTGTGGTATCAATTATGAAGGAATTTTTTTGTCTGAGGGGGTTTCCTTGAATAGATGAGATTGGGGTTGAGGAAAATAATATCGCCGAAAAGCATAACAATATTATCTTAAATTTAACAGCCGAAGATTTCACGTTTCTATTCATTTTTTCTCCTTTTTATATTATATATTAAATAATATGCAAATTTTGTGCCACCTGTTATTCTAATCGATCTTATAAATTATGATTGATTAAGTTGTTATTCCACAACAAATTATGACCTCTACAAATTGGGATACCTTGTATTCTGACAAATGCTAATAATAATTTGCTAAATAATGTTGTAATGTATTATATAAAAATTCGCATTTTGCAAGGCTCTGGCCCTAACAATCCAAGCGCAGAGCAAGCTCTGCTACTCCAACACGCAGCCTAAAACGTATAATGTCCATCATTTTTTGATTGACCAGGACCAAACTTTATGCTATAATGCAATGTATGAAGTTAAACAGGCTTGAGATATTAGGTTTTAAGTCCTTCCCCAAGAAAACTTTATTTGATTTTGACTCGGGAATTGTAGCAATTGTTGGTCCAAATGGGTGTGGGAAAACCAACATACTCGATGCCCTTGAATGGGTACTGGGAGAACAAAATCCCTATAAACTCCGTGGAGAGAAGATGGAAGATTTCATCTTCAAAGGTTCAAAATCTCATAAACCGCTCAATTTTGCGGAAGTCACAGTTGTTATAGAGAACGATGGTGTACTTCCTATATCTTATCAGGAAGTCGCTATAACCCGCAGGTTTTACAGATCAGGTGAAAGTGAATATTTTATCAACCGCGCAGGTGTCAGACTTAAAGATGTAGTTAACCTGTTTCTCAATACAGGACTAAAAGCTGAAGCATACTCCATTTTCAGAAGCGAAATGATAGAAACCATTCTCAGTTCCAATTCGAAGACGAGAAGAAGACTTTTTGAAGAGGCGGCTGAAATTGCAAAATATAAGAATAGTAAAAAGATTGCCTTTGATAAATTGGAGTTAACAAACAGTGATTTGTTAAGGGTAAACGACATTCTTGAAGAGGTGGAAAGTCAATGGAGGTCATTAAAAAGACAGGTAAGAAGGGCAAAAGGATACTATGAATTGAAGAAAGAAATACGAGATAAGAGAATACTACTTGCAAATCTGGATTTCACTGGATTTACAAAAGAGCTTTCTCGTATATCAGGTGAACTTGAATCCTTTGAAAAAAGAAGAGAAGAATTACTTGATGCACTGGAATCGATTGAATCCCATTTTCAGGAAAAAGAAGCTCAAATAAAAGAGATAGACGATAGGATTTCCCAATTAAAAGAAGAGGAAAATGAAACACAGAGAAAAAAAACTCGAGTCACAGAGCAGATTATCGTAATTGAGGAGAGAAAGAAAAATATCCTCGCTCAAAAAGAATACCACGAAAGCGAAAATAATTTACTTGAAGACAAGACCCCAAAAATTTTAGAATTGCTCAAAGACATTAAAGAGGAGAAAAATCGTATCTTGAAGGAAATAGAGGAAAAAGAGATAAAGAATAAGGAGTTAAGAAAAAGAAGAGCATCGCTCGAAGAAGAATATGTTTCAAAAAAAGAGAAGTTTGAGAACGCTCTTCGTGAAAAGAGAGGTGTTGAAGAAAATATAACAACCTTGCAGAAGAAACAGATATCACAAGCAGCCGATTCCAAAAACATAGAAGAATTAAGATTGTCACTAACCTCAGAATTGGATGAACTAAAAGACGAAAACCATAAGATTTGTACGGAGATTGCTCAATTCAAAGATAAGATTGCACAAAAAAAGGGGGAAGAGAAAGGACTTAAGAAAAAACTTGAGAAAGAGAGGGCGGTATACAACTCAATTGAGAAAAGAAAGAAGGAAAAAGAAACCGAATTAGCTCAGCTTGTAGAGAGAAAAAATATTTTGCGAAACGAAGTGAATTTCCTCACAAATTTCAGAAAAGATAAAGAAGGATATAACGAACTTGTTCAATACTTAAACAAAAAATTTTCACTATTCATTCTTGCTGATATTCTGGACATCTCTCCTGACAGGAGAGAACCCCTTCTTGGTGTAATGGAAAATTTCATCCAGACCGTAATTCTCTCTGAGCATATAAAACTCGAGCAAATCATTGATTTAATAGAACAAAAAAATATGAGGGCAGGTATATTTCTCGGATTTATTGATAAACCCTCGCTTGAAATTCCGCCTGATGAGAGAATCGAGGGTTCCTTAGCACAATTTATTAAAGTTAAAAAAGAGGGTAAACTCAAGGAAAGAATACTATCCTTTTTCTCGCAATATCTTCTCTGTAAAACAATAGAAGATGCAATAGAACTTCAAAAAGAATACAACCAGTACACCTTTGTGACAAAAAAAGGGGACGTTTTGTCAAACGGTATTCTTTTCTCCGGCAAAGGCTCACACAAAGAATTGCTCGGACTCAATGAGAAGATAAAAAGAAATGCTCAGGAGATGGAAACAACAAGGAATCTGATAAGAACAAAGGAAAAAGAAAAGGACGAAATAATAAAAGAAGAAAAGATAATAGCAAAGAGGTTAGAACAACTCAGCACAGATTTCTCAGCTGTAGTAGTAACGCTGAAAGAGAATGAAATTTCATATGAAAAGAAACTTTTTGAAAAAACAATGAATGAGAAAAGAATAAAAAAGGTCCAAAAGGAAACAGAGGAGATTTCTCGGGGTTTAACAGAGTTAAGGAATACCACACTCGTTAATGAAAGGTTATTTAGAGAAGAAAGTAATGTGTTCAGTTCCATAGAGCAAACTACACTATCGAAAGAATCCTCATTTAAAGATGTAGAAGAACAACTTCGCTCTTTAAGAAACGAAGAGAATAAAAGTGAAATTTTGCAGACAAGACTGAAAGGAGATATGAGAGCAAAAGAAGAAACATTGAAATCAAAAGAGCAAGAACTTGAAAACATTAATTCAAAGAAAAAGATAAATACCGAGAGGATAAAATCTTTTGAAGAAGAGATGCACACCATGGAGGAGAAAGAGAAAATTCATAAAGAGGAACGGTCTGCTATAATAGGAGAACTTAAAAACATAGAAACCACTCTTAATGAAATCTATGGAAGGAAAAAAGAGAAAGAAAGGGAGATAGAGCAATTCAAGGAAGAGGTCCGAGAAATAACGGAGAAAGAAAAGAATATTTATGAGCATATTTCAAAAATAAATCTTGAAAGGGTCAAAGTAGAAACAGAGAAGAATAGTATTGCAGAAAAAATCAGAGAAGAATACGGAATAGACCTTGAAACTTTTAAAGAAGAAACCACTCTTTCCTCAGGTGAAAGACTAAAGGAAGAATTAGAGATTCTTGAAGAGAGGATGAGAAGGTTCGGTCCTGTGAATCTAATGGCAGGTGAGGATCTGGAGAGAGTTGAAAAAAGAAAAGAAGAACTCATCACACAAAAAACCGATCTCGGAGAAGCACAGAAAGACCTATTGAAAACAATAGAACATATTGATGTTGTCGCAAAAGAGAAATTTCTTGCTACCTTCAATGGAGTCAAAGAAAATTTTAAGACCATCTTCAAAAAACTTTTTGTAACCGGCGAATGTGACCTTTTGCTTTCAGAGGGAGACCCTCTGGAAGCAGAGATAATAATAGTGGCAAAACCAAAACATAAAAAACTTGAAAGATTAGTATCTCTTTCAACTGGAGAAAGAACTCTTATAGCCATTGCTTTGCTTTTTTCGTTCTATCTTATCAAACCATCTCCTATATGTGTACTTGATGAAATTGATGCACCCTTAGACGATGCAAATGTCGAAAGATTCATCTCACTTCTTCAAGAGTTTAAGAAAAAAAGTCAACTACTTGTTATAACCCATAATAAGCTAACTATGGAGGCGGCTGACTATCTTTATGGTATTACAATGACAGAACCCAATGTATCGACCATTGCATCTGTTAGAATATCATAACCCTCACTTTTTGTCATTGCGGGCATAAAGGTCATAGAATGTTGTTGACAAAATACATAATATA
>SOKM01000260.1 GCA_004375785.1 Candidatus Cloacimonadota bacterium
CTGAAAGAATTAAAGTGCTTCTGAAGCAGATTAAAATGATGAAAGAGACTATAGGAGAAGAGAAAACAGTTAGACGGATAAAGAAACAGATAGTCTATTATCTGAAACATATTCCGCAAGCGAAGCATCAAAAACAAAAAATTCTCACAACAAAAAAACTCAATGAGATGATTACCCTTATCCGCAATTTGCCACTTTCTTTTTAATTAGAAGATGTCTTATGAAAAGTATTAAAGAATGTTTGTTTAAGATGTTTCTCTTGTTTCTTTTAGTTCTATTTTCCTTTTGTAATTCTACAACCGACAAGGAACCTCCAACAAACATCGAGAAAGAGGTGACAGAATTAATATGTAGCAGGGTTCTAAAGAGTGGTGAGAATCTTGATTTCATCCTTCAGGAGATGGCTCTTGGAAACAATGAAAGATATAAAGTCACCCAGAGCCTGAAAGAATATCTTGATATGAAAACCTGTATGCCGGGTGATTCAATAATACTTACAAAGGACGTTTTAGGCAACTTCAAAAGATTCGAGTATGTAAAGAATACATTCTTGAGGTTCACTGTCTCAAAGATTGATACATGTTACGAAGCAGAAAAGATAGAAATACCACCATCCATTGCAGTTTCCTGTATCAGAGGTGTCATTTCAAGCAGTCTATATGAATCCCTTCTTGATATTGGTGAATCACCTGAAGTTGTTTTTGACTTTGCCGATATTTTTGCCTGGGTAATAGATTTTTTAACAGAGGTGCAGAAAGGTGATACATTTGAGATTATTGTTGAGAGGGAATTCTATAGAAATATTTACGTGAGAAATAACAAAATAATAGCAGCATCATACAGGGGAGAGATAGGGACATACTATGCATTCTATTTTATGGACCCCGATGGAAGGGAGGACTACTATGACGAAAATGGCAATTCTTTAAGAAAACAACTTCTTAAAACACCTCTGCAGTACAGAAGGGTAAGTTCTTACTTTTCTCTGAGACGATTACATCCAATATTAAAGATACGGAGACCGCACTACGGTGTAGACTTTGCAGCTCCTCGCGGGACGCCTGTCTCATCCGTGGGGGATGGACATATTGTTTTTGCTGGATGGAAGGGGGGGTATGGTAAACTTATTATAGTTAATCATCCAAACAGTTTCAAAACATACTATGGTCATCTCTCAAGAATTAAAAAGGGAATTGTAAACGGTGTCAAGGTCACACAGGGTGAAGTAATAGGTTATGTTGGTTCGACAGGCCTTTCGACAGGACCACATCTTCATTTTGGAATTAAAAAGTATGGTAAGTGGCTCAATCCCTTAAAGGTTGACCTACCTCCTGCAGAACCTGTTAATGAGAAATACAGAGAACTTTATATGGAAGAGATGGATGCGATAAGGGGAGCAGTGTTTGGGAAAATGGTGAAAACGATGGAATAGTGAATAGTGAACGGCAGAGGTAAGAAGGGGAATCGGAGTATCGGTGTATCGGTGAAACGGGGGAAAGAAAGGCGGATGAGGGAAGAGGGAGGAGAGAGAAGGGAAATAGTTCTTTTGGAACGGTAGTAGTTGCTGTGCAACGGGAACACCGAGATTCTTAGGACTTTTTCAAAGTCCTCAGAATGACACACTTTTTCTTGTCATTCTGAGTAAGCATTCGTTATTGACTGTGGAAGAATCTCGTCGGTAAACGATATAAACGCAATTACTAATTACTTAATTACCTAATTACGAAAGAATTATCTGCGGTTCGCTACAAACCAAACAAACAAGATAAACTAAATAGACAAAATAATCTATTCATGTCAACATCTAAAAATTGAAAAAAGTTCTTCTTATTAACCCGTGGATTTATGATTTTTCCGCCTTTGACTTCTGGCTTAAACCTCTTGGTTTATTATATATTGCATCTTTTCTTGAAAAAATAGGGTTTAAGGTTTCTCTTTTAGATTGTTTGGACCGTTTCCATTCTGCTATGTTACGAGAGGAAATAAAACCAGTCAAGCGAAAATATGGAACAGGCAAGTTTCACGCAGAAGAGGTTGAAAAACCGACTGCAATAAAATCTGTTCCAAAAAGATATAAAAGGTTTGGAATTCCATACTCAATTGTAAGAGAAGAGTTAAGAAAAAAGAGAGATGTAGATGTAATCTTGATTACATCCGTTATGACATACTGGTATCAGGGAGTATTTGAAATGATAAGAATTCTGAGGGAAGAAATCCCGGGTGCAAGAATTATTCTCGGAGGTATCTATCCAACCCTTCTACCCGAACATACTCTAAAAGAGAGTGGGGCAGATGCAGTTATCCCCGGGCTGGATTTTTATCCTTTGCTCCGTGAATTAGGAACGAATGCAAAAAAGGAGTTTATTCCAGAAGAGTTCTTTAATACCTTCTCACCAGCTTATCATCTATATGAAAAACTTCCTTATGTATCAATGCTCACTTCTCTTGGTTGTCCTTTTCACTGTACATACTGTGTTTCAAATATTCTTCAAAAGAGGTTTTTTACAATTGAAAAAGAGAAGGTTATAAATGAAATTGATACATATATTAACAAACTTAAGGTAAAAGATATTGTATTTTATGATGATGCACTTCTTTATAATAAAGATAAGCATTTTCTTCCGCTCTTTGAAGAGGTGTTAAAAAGAAAGTTCAAAGTTAGATTTCATACTCCAAATGGTATCAATGCAAGGTTTATTACTAAGGATGTGGCTGAGCTTCTTTTTATGTGCAATTTTAAGACAATCAGGATTGGCCTTGAGAGTTGTCAGACAGGTTTTCTAAAGGGAACTGGTGGTAAGGTTACATGCGAAGAGGTTTCACTTGCTGTATCAAATCTGACAGGTGCAGGTATTCCTAAAGAAAATATAGGTATCTATATAATGGCTGGAAGGGATGATGAAAAAATAGAAGATGTTATTAAGACACTAAGATTCGTTGGACGTCTTGGAACCAGTGTTTTTGTGAGTGAATACTCACCTGTTCCTGGTTCTCGTGATTGGGAAAGGTCTGGAAATTTTAAGAAACTCGACCCTTTGTGGCAGAATAATTCTATTGCATTTTTGAAAAATGGGTGGGAGTTTGAAGAAATACAAAAGGTCAAAAATCTTAAAGAACTTATAAATTATGCCGCCACGAACCACATAGACCTTTCCTCTCTCCTTGGTTGAATTTGTCAAATATGTTTATATCTGTCGCAGGTAGAACCTGCTCCTACATCCTTCAGTTGTTGGTAGGAGCAATCTCTTGGTTGCGATGTTTACTCCGTCTCGCCAATTCACCGTTTCTCAAGCTGCGAGACAAGTCTCGCTACTCCATTTCGTGCAGAAGTGCAAAAATTGCATCTTTTTTTGATAAGATAAGTTATTATATATTTAGACTTACAATTAAAAATATGAAAAGTGCAAAATTTGCACCTCTTTTTTACGCTTTTTTTTTAACCTGAAATTTGAAAAAATGTAAGTCTATATATATTAACAGTTACAAAAATGTGAAACTATGGCACGAAACTTGCTATTAATAATATGATGAATAATAAGAATACTGAAACAAAGAATTTGCATTTTTTTCTTGACAAAAAAATAAAAATCTTATATAATTATAAAAGAGGAGGTGACATTGAGAATGAATAAAAAATCCAAAATTATTAATCCTTTAATCAAAGGAGGAAAGATGACCTATAAACGGTTTTTCTTTGCAGGTTGTATTATTCTTGCTCTTCTTTTTACTTCTTCATTGTTTACACAAACCACAACTTCTGAAAACGCTCTAAGTTCTATACGAAAAGGTAAAAGTGTAAGCTCTACTATTAAAGGTGGAAAACATATTGAATCAAAGGCTGTTTTTGCAAAAGATTTTGGAGCGCGCGTTCTTGGCAGTGATAATCTTTCTTCTCCTTGGGTTGGAAAACATATTGAGTCAGATAATACTCTTCATATTTTCAATCCTCCGCGTATTAACATTCCTGCCGATGATTATGGTGTTTCTGAAGACGTTTCAGCATTTGTGAGGAACCGAACTATTAATACTAATAACAGGACTGAATTCTCACAATCTGTAGCTACCAAAACAGGAGACCTGAAGCAACCAGGAAAAGGGATTACTCGGAAAGATGACTTATCTTTCACCAGTGAAGGTTCACCACCTGGGCATCCACCAGGAGGGACGGATGCACTTGGAGACATTCTTCAAACTATAGATCTTGCTGCTATTGGAATGCCTGGTGGTGGTTTCGACAATGCTGGTCTTTCGTGGGATGGTACATATCTATATCTGCAGAATATGTTCGACAATAATTGTTATGTAATCGACCCAACCGGTCCTAATATTGTTAACAACTTTCCAACGGGCGCTGGTGCTGAGATCACCTGGGGAGTTGGACACGAGCAGAATCTATGGATAACCGAAGCTGTTTCTTTACCGGGGATGACTTATGAGTATACTTTTGCTGGAGCACCTACAGGCATTTCTTTCAATGCAATGCAGGGTGGTGCAGTTTGGATGGGTGATGCGAGTGAGTGGTGGCCTGATGGTGAGATATGGATTATAGCAGTTGGCGGCTCGAACAAAGCATATAAGTTTGCTGTCCCATCTGGTGTCTGTTTGGATTCACTTTCAGACCCAGCCTGGGCATCTATTTCACAAAGGGGATTAACCTACGATCCAGTCACAGCTACCTTCTGGATTGGTGGATGGAATAGCAATATGGTATGGCAGATAGATACAATCACAGGTGCACCAATTAAGAGTTTTGGTTTTACAGATATTGCATCACTTGCTTATGATAACCAGAGTGCAGGTGGACCTTATCTCTGGCTTGCAACAAATGCAGCTACAAATTACATATATAAGATTGATCCAGACGTAAGTCTACTGAATACGGATGCTGAAGTTCTCAGTATCGATTATCCAAATATTGACTGTTTTGTGATGACACCGGGTGTAGCTGTAACTGTGCAAGCAACGGTAAGGAATAATGGCATAAATACTGAAACGTTTGATGTTTTGTGCGAAATTGATTCTGCTGGCACCATTATTTACAGTGATATTGAATCTGTTACGCTTAATTCGATGCAATCAACACAGGTCAATTTTGCACCTCAATGGAATGCACCGGTGGAGGATGTAAACTACTATGTGACCGTAACGACACAATTGGCAGGTGACGAGGACCCCTCTAATGATTCAAAGACAACGAGGGCAAAGGCAGTGACCTGGACGGATGAGATTTCTTATGATGACGGAACAATGGCAAATGCATGGAGATGGCTTGAACCATTGTCTTTCGACAGTATTATAGCAAAGATGTGTGAACCGCCATCTTACCCTTGCTACCTCAAATATGCTGCTGTCTATCTGCTTTCTGACACCGACCCCTTCTGGCCGTGGCCAGATGGTACCCACGATCCTGTTGAGCTCACTGTATGGGTCGATACTGATGGAGATAACATACCTGATAACCTTGTATTCCGTGATACAGTCTGCGGCGATGCAATAGCACCAAGCTGGGTCTATGTTGTTCCGATAGACACTGTCCAGATATCGAATTACAACTTCTGGATAGGATTTAATAATCTACCAGGGGGTGGTGAAGAAGGCATCGGTCTGGATGCAGCAACCAATTTTGCAGCAAATAAGTATACTGGTTCTTATGGAGGTGTCTGGCATACACAGGCTATGCAAGTTGGTGATGAAATGATACGGGCGTATGTCTCCACGATTAGTCTTGACCATGATGTTGGGGTAAGTTCAATAGATAACCCTCCTGGAGACGCTGTCCCACCATCATCAAATATTACACCACAGGCAACAGTAACGAACTATGGAAATTTTACTGAGAGCTTTGATGTAACCCTTGAGATTGATCAAGGTGGACCTCCTATTTATACAAATACACAATTTGTTATTACCCTTGCTCCTGGAAATTCGACTCCTGTCACCTTTACAAACTGGACGACAGGACCAGAAGGAAACACATACACAATGACATTCTATACCCAGCTGGTTGGAGATGAATATCCACCAAATGATACACTTTCAAAATCTGTTCACACTTATCAATTGGGTGATATTATATATGAATTGGATATAGAGACACCGTGTGTAGATAATCAGCTTCTTGGTGTAGAGTATGATGGCACTTATTTCTATGTTACTGGTGGTAATACAGGGGTTGACCCGAATAAGGTATATGTCATCGATACCCTTGGAAATTTGATATGGACTTTTGACCAGCCTGTTTGGTCTATTGGCTGGGGTTGGCGTGATCTTGCCTGGGACAATGTCTATGCAGGGGCTGACAGAGTTGATACGCTTTATGGAAGTGCTGATAACTTTGCTGATGCATTTGGTATAGACCTGATAGGCGGTTTTCTAACCAATTACGCTTCATACCTTGGTCCTGAGAATCCCAATCGTGCTCTGGCGTGGATGGATGATAATCTCTGGTTCTACACAGCAAACTTCGGTAGTCCATGCTACTGGTTCGACAAGAGTAATCCACTTATAGGCAGTGTAGCCAACACCTGGGCAATGTATGGTTCTGCCTATGATACTGATGCTACAGACGGTGGATGGATATGGTGGCACAGTCAGGATGACCCTGGAACAGGATGGCTTGGTCAGATTGAGCAGTATGACCCTTCCACACAGACATTCACAGGTCTAAACTTTGGTTATAATCCTACGATTACTATCCCCAATGTTGCAGGTGGTCTTAGCTTCTATGAAGGTTTCAGGAATTGCGATGTCCTCTTTGCATTGGTCCAGGGTACACCAGACGCCATCGTTTGCATCTTTGTGAGACAGGATGTTACTTGTGACCATGATGTTGGAGTCGTTTCAATTGATGCACCGCCTGTAAGTATTATGCCAAGTACAACACTTGACCCGACTGCGACCTTTAAAAATTATGGTATTTTCGACGAAACCTTTGATGTCTATTTTGATATAGATACAAACGGCGCTCTGTTCTATACCGATACAAGAAATTTGACTGTCTCTTCAGGTGCAGAAAGCACTGTAGCGTTTAATTCCTGTATCTTCGGTGATATAATAGGTTTCACTTATGATATTACGGTATATACTGTACTTGCTGGCGATGAATACTCCGGTAATGATACTCTTACACAACAGACCATTATCAATCCTACTTTCTGGGAGATTCTTGACCCACCTCAAATGCCGAACGGAAGTTCAGGACACTCGATGGCATCAGGACATGACGGTTTCATCTATGTTTCTGGTATCAATACAGGTACAATAACTAATTACATGTACATCTATGACATTAATGCTAATACATGGGCAAGTGGCCCTGATGCCCCTACTGCATCTGCATACGGCACAGCAAACTACTGCAACGGTAAGTTCTACAAAATCGGTGGAACCAGCAGCTGGCCCGCACCGCTCACGGCAATTGACATCTACGATATAGCAGGTGCAACCTGGTCATCTGGTACACCCTCCCCCATCGGTCTTCTCGACCATATGAGCAGTGTATTCAACGACTCACTCATCTTTACCTTTGGTAACGGTAACTGGAGTATGACACCAACGAACGATGTATATAT
>SOKM01000311.1 GCA_004375785.1 Candidatus Cloacimonadota bacterium
TTTCGTGTCCATTCGATAATCTCTGATGTTGGAGTTCCAGGCCCAAAAAGTTTCTCTACCCCTATCTTTTCTAATTTCTCCATATCTTCAAGAGGAATTATACCGCCACCAAAAACAACAATATCGTCCATTCCCTTTTCTTTCAGGAGATTAAAGATTTTAGGGAAAACTGTCATATGTGCTCCTGAAAGAACGCTTATTCCCACAAGGTTTACATCTTCCTGCACCGCAGATTCAACAATCATTTCGGGAGTTTGATGAAGTCCCGTATAGATGACTTCAAAACCTGCATCCCTCAGTGCTCTTGAGACAACCTTTATTCCTCTATCATGGCCATCAAGTCCAGCCTTTGCCATTAAAATTCTAATCCTCTTCATATTTCCTCCACAAACTCTTTAAAAGTTACAATACACAATATAGTTTCTACTGTTAAAAAATGGGTGTTTCTTCATATTCACCGAAAACATCTTTCATAGCACTGGTTATTTCTCCTAATGTTGCATAAGCGTGGGCAGCCTCAATCAATGCCTCCATTATATTTTCATTCCTGCCGCAGGTTTTTCTGATTCTCTCAAGTACTTGTTTGACCCTATCATTATCTCTCTCTTTTCTTAGGGTCTCTAATCTTTTCCTCTGTTCTTTTTCTGTGTTCTTATCTATCAACAGTATTGGAATTTCTAAGTTTTCTCCCTCTTTATGAAATTCATTGACTCCTACTGATATTCGCTCCTTATTCTCCACTTTTTTCTGGAATCTAAAGGCAGCTTCAGTTAGTTCTTGCTGTGGGAAATTTGCTTCTATTGCCTTTATCATCCCTCCGAATTTATCTATTCTGTCAAAATATTCGTAAGTTCCTTCTTCAAGTTTATTTGTGAGCGATTCAATGAAATATGAACCTCCAAGTGGGTCAATAACATTTGCTACACCAGATTCGTAGGCAATAATCTGTTGTGTTCTTAGTGCAATAAGAACCGCATTCTCAGTCGGAAGAGCCCAGGTTTCGTCCATAGAATTTGTATGCAGACTCTGTGTGCCTCCGAGAACAGCTGCAAGTGCCTGAAGTGCGACCCTGACAATATTATTCTCTGGTTGCTGAGCTGTGAGTGAAACACCGGCTGTTTGTGTATGAAACCGAAGGAGCCAGGAGCGTTTATCCTTTGCACCGAACTTCTCTTTCATCTCTCTTGCCCATATCCTTCTTGCTGAACGGAATTTTGCAATCTCCTCGAAAAAATCTGAATGCGAATCAAAGAAGAATGAAAGTCTTGGGGCAAATGAATCCACATTCAATCCCCTTTTTATACCCTCTTCTACATAAGTCAACCCATCCTTTAATGTGAAGGCAAGTTCCTGAAGTGCAGTTGAACCAGCTTCCCTTATATGGTAGCCCGATATTGAAATTGTATTCCATTTTTTTACAGTTTTTGAGCCAAACTCAAATGTGTCTACAATCAACCTCATCGAGGGTTCCGGAGGGAATAGCCATGATTTCTGCGCTATATATTCTTTTAGAATATCGTTCTGAATCGTGCCTATAAGCTTATCCCGCGAGACTCCCTGATTTTCCGCTGCGGCAATATAGAAAGCCCATAGCATAGGAGCGGGACCATTAATGGTCATAGACGTTGAAACCTTATCGAGTGGTATCCCGTCAAAAAGTGTTTCCATATCTTTAAGGGAGGATATTGCAACTCCACATTTTCCCACCTCACCCTCTGAAAGAGGGTCATCGGAATCTCTTCCGTAAAGTGTTGGAAAATCGAATGCTACTGAAAGACCCGTTTCTCCATGTTCGAGCAAAAATTTGTATCGTTTGTTCGTATCCTTTGCTGTTCCAAATCCAGCGAACTGTCTCATCGTCCATAATCTGCCACGATAGAGGTTATGCCTTACACTTCTTGTAAAAGGATACTCTCCTGGAAAACCAAGGTCTTCAAGGTAGTTCAGGTTTGCAACATTACAGGGGGTATAGAGCATATCGAGAGGCATACCTGAGATGGTCTCAAACCTGACACCCTTACGGAGTTTTGCTGTCGATTTTTCATTTTCTTTCCATTTTTTCTCTTCATCCTTAAGCATCTCGATTTCTTTTGCTTTCTTCTC
>SOKM01000056.1 GCA_004375785.1 Candidatus Cloacimonadota bacterium
GCATCTTTTTTTTCAAGAGAGAAAATAAGCTCTCGCTCTTCTTCCTTTGAAAGTCCTATCAGTCCTTTTGTTTTCATCTTCACTGGAATCTTTGCACTGGAATCTTCTATCTTTGCTTCTCCAAAGGTATATTCCTCTATCTCAATATTTTTGAATGTCGTAGAGAACGCCTCATAAGCCTTCTCAGTGGAAAAAAGTGTTTTCAGAACCTTCTTTGCCTGGTCAATCGTTATAGGGCTTGTCTCGTTCAATTTTTCCACATTTTCAATAAATGCATCAATCGTGGATTGAGGGGTCTCCTGAAGATTTTTCCCGCATCCGAAGAAAAGTAGAAAAACCACAGAGAATATAAGCGTTGCATATTTCATAAAACCTCCTTTTTAAAGTGCTGTCAACTCAAATGCCTAATATAGGCTATTTTGTAAAAATATAATATCTAAAAAACCCTCTTCTGTCAAGCAAAATCTTGCACAAAAGCACAAAGATTTTTTAAAATGGGAATGGGGGCAGGCGTTCAAATGTTCAATTTCGGACCCTACAATTTCCCAATTTCTAATTTCGTAATTCCGTGATAATTGAATCACTTTCTATTATACCCAATCACTGCCCCCACCACAGGCCCCGAAACCGCAATAGTCACGCCCACCCCAACACCATCACCTTTTGCACAAAGATATATGGCTCCAGCACCAACAACCGTTCCGAGTGCAGAACCAACCAATGCTCCTTTACCAGAACCATTTTGGTGCAGTGATTGACCTGTTATTGATGTCCCTGCAGCTGTCCCTAATGGAACACCAATCACATAGCCTATGGCAGATGAAATAAACACCTTTTCTAATAAACCAAGAACAGCCTCTATGGATTCAGGTGTCTCACCCCAACCAAAACCTTCTATAAAAATGTAAGAAGTGGCAATGAAAACCGCATAACCTCCCACTGCCCCTCCAAGCAATCCTCCCAAACACTCTTGAATAATGACACCCGTACCTGGTTTTCCAGATTTTGCAGTTCCCGTCGCTATGCTTTTCATTACTGTATAACGATATGTATCCCTTGTCCAATTTGATTCTCTTAAATATCCTTTCTTGCCATTACTAACAGAATAATTTACTATGCAGTACAATTCATTCATATCATACTCATTACCACTATAAAGCGACAAAGAGGGAAAGGAAACCGAACGAGTGTAGTTAGCACTATCTACATTAAGAGGGAAAGTTAGGAGAACAATCATTCCGATAAACCATAACGCTATAATTCTATACAAATCTTCCTCCTTCTTTTTTACATCTCTATTCTATATCTTAAACTAATTTATGTCAAGAAAAATTAGCCACTGTCTCATACAACAGGTGAAGCATCTTGCCCCACAGTGAGGCTGGAAGTCCTCCTACGTTGAAACTTCGGCGGATACAATCCGTCTGTAGCTTTAGCGAAAGCGGGCCTCGCCTGCTAAGTCATAGAGTTTTGCCTATACAAATAAGGAAAAGAGAATTAAAAAATACTTTACTATAAGTTTATTTCGTGGTATAGTCACTATATGAATAATGAAGGGAAAAATGAGATTGCTTTCCTTCGCGGAGTTTACACTGAACGAAGTGAATGTGCTCAGGACAGGCTCCATCTGTATTCTCGCAATGACCTCATTTCCACCGAAGCTTCAGCGTAGGTGGAAGTCTGCGACTACATGGCAAAAATGTAGAAAATGGAAATAAAATTTCTGACTTATGATGATGGGATAGAAGATGTGTTTCGTATACGGGAAAAGGTTTTCGTTGAAGAACAGGCTGTCCCTATAGAGGAAGAAATTGACGCAACAGATAAGATTTCAACCCACATTCTCATTTTTGACAAAGGAATACCAGTAGGTACAGGAAGGGTTTTTGAAAAGAACGGGAAATGGTATATTGGCAGGGTTGCAGTTATTAATGAGCAAAGAGGCAAAGGCATTGGAAAATTAATTATGAAAAAACTGATGGGGTTTGCAAATAAAAGAGGAGCGAAAAGAATTTTTATCCACTCACAAACCTATATCTGTGATTTTTATAGGAACTTAGGATTCACAGAACATGGCTCTGAATTTATGGATGCAGGCATCCCCCATATTGAAATGCATAAGGACATATGAGAGGAATAGATAAAAGTTATATAAGGTATCTTGACCCAAAGGTTATATCAAAAATAAAAGGACTTGACCTCATTGCAAGAATGGTTGTTGAGGGTTTCCTTGTCGGTCTTCACAGAAGCCCCTATCATGGATTCTCAGTGGAATTTGCTGAACACAGGGAATATAGGCCAGGTGATGAACTAAGGTATGTCGACTGGAAGGTTTTCGGAAAAACCGACAGATACTATGTAAAGGTTTTTGAAGAGGAGACAAATCTCAAGGCTTATCTCATCATTGATAAAAGTGGTTCTATGGGTTTCCGTTCAAATGGAATTTCAAAACTTGAGTATGTAAAATATCTTGCTTCTGCCCTTTCCTTCCTGCTCTTAAGACAGAAGGATGCTGTTGGTCTTCTTCTTTTTTCAAAAGGTTTAGATTCATATACAGCACCGAGTTCCAGAAAGAACCATCTAAACATACTTTTAAAAGAACTGGATCAATTAAAACCTGGCGGTGAAACATCGCTCGCCAATGTGCTCTTTGAACTTGCTGAAAAGATAAAGAGAAGAGGACTCATCATTCTTTTCTCCGACCTTTTTGATGATTATGAGAGTGTTATCAAAGCATTAAAAATCTTCAGACACAAGAAAAACGAGGTTCTTGTCTTTCATACACTTGACTCTGCGGAGATACTCTTTCCGTTCTCAAGGGATATGCTTTTCAGGGATATGGAGACTAATGAGAAGATTACAGTTGACCCTAAGGGTATACGTAAAGAGTATCGTGAAAAGATTAACAATCTCATAAACTCATACAAAAGGGATTTCTGGAATGCTTCTATTGATTATCAGTTTTTGAGAACAGATACCCCTTATGATAAGGCACTCCTTTCCTATCTTGCAAAGAGAAAAAAGATGAGGTAATATGTTTCATTTATTGCACCCTTTCTACCTTCTTGGTCTATTTCTTACATCCGTTCCACTCATTCTTCATCTTCTCGGCAGGCGAAGGATAAAGGAACGCCCCTTTTCTTCTCTCTTTTTACTCAAAGAGATAAAGAAAAGCAGCTCGATCTGGATGCGTATAAAGGATTTAATTCTTCTTCTTCTGAGGATATTTTTCATCTTATTCATTGTTATTGGCTTCTCGCACCCCCTTGTTTTATCTCCTGTTCCTTTCCTTGGAAAAGAGGCACCAAAGGATGTTGCAATTCTCATCGATGTTTCAATGAGCATGGGTGCAGAGGGTGTTTTCGAGAAAGCAAAGCAGGAAGTAAAGGAAGTTTTCGGAAGACTTGGTAGTGGAAACAGTATCCTTCTTATTGCATTCAGTGATAGGATTGAAGAGGAGAGAGAAATAATTGATGAAGCAGAGCTCAATTCCTTCCTTGACCATCTGAAAGTAACCTTTAGGTCCACAGATATGCTTCCCCCCCTTGATGTGGCGAAAAAAGAACTTCTGAAAAGAGAAGGCTTTTCAAAGGAAATCTTTATTGTATCTGATTTTCAAAAATCAGCCCTTAAAAACATCCAATCTATTTATAGCAATCTGAGAAAAAAGAAGATAAATGTTTACGCCTCCTGCATAGAAGGGAGTAGAAAGAATATTTTTTTTACAGGTTTTCAAATTGAACCACCTTTTCCTCTTCCAGGTTTAAGATTAAAAATTTTTCCAGAATTGATATCTAATGAAAAAGGTTCCATCCCTGTTGAACTCTTTATGGGTGGTGTAATGAAGGGGATAAAAAAAACCGAAGAAAGGAAGGATGTCTTCTTTGAGATAGAACCCGGTAAGGCGGGTTATAAGAGCGGTTTCTTCCGCACAAAAGGTGATTCACTGACCCTTGACAATAACTACTATTTCTCATTCTATGTGCCAGAAAACCTTAATATACTTCTTGTCGGTAAGGGAACAGAGTATTTCTATTTAGCCAATGCATTATCTCCAGGAATTAAAACGCCAATAAAACTTACAACCATTGAACCAGTTAAACTTTCAAGAATCAATCCTTCTCAGTACAATCTTCTTATCTTATACAATATTAAATTTGATGGTTATGTAAAGGCAAGGACAATGGATTTTCTTCGGAATGGGGGAGGGGTTTTATTCGTTATGGGGAATGAATTTCTTAGTGAAGTAAATAAAAACATTCTTGAAGAAATTCATATAGTTAAGAAAAACGATTCAAAAAAAGGGTTTTTTTCTATAAAAACGGTAGACACAGGTTTTAAGCCCCTTTCAGATTTCAAGGATAAAGGATTAAAAAATCTATACGATACAAAGTTTTTTCAGTATTTCACAATAAAATCAAATATGAAGGCAGTAATTCAGGGTAGGAATGGAGACCCTATGATGCTCGCAGGAAATATTAATGGTGGAGAATTTGTGCTTTTCCCTTTTGCTTTTAACCCTGAATGGACACAATTGCCCCTTAAAGCCATCTTTGTTCCACTTGTTTATAGATTAACCTTCTATCTCGCTGCCAGGCAAGAGAAACTACCCGAAAATCAAGTAGGAGAACCGATTAAAATCTCAGTTTCCAAGAAAGTAAAACAACCTTTGTTTATACTCCCGGACGGAAAGAAAAAATCGCCCACCTTTTCAACAACAGGGGATGATTATATATTAAAAGATACAGAGCTTCCGGGTATCTATAAATTCATCCCGCAATTAGGCGAAACCATTTCTATTGCTGTTAATGTGAAAGAGGAAGAATCGAGGCTTGATGTGGCTACATTCGAAGAACTCGAATTCCTCTTCCCTGATATAAATAAATCTGAAAAGCGGGAAGGGTTCGCAACATCCGGCAAAAGATGGATTGACCTTTTCCCATTCTTTATCATCTTATCTCTTCTATTTCTCACTGCGGAACTCGTCCTGGAAAATAAGTAGCCGCAGGCTTCTGCCCTGAACCATACGGTACAGGGTCTGTCCTGAGCTCTTCGTTTCACTCGGACTTTTTTTTATTTGACAGGGAGGTGTTTTCTTGGTATACATTTAAAAATGGAAAAGAAAACGTTTCTTTATTACTTTTACGAAATTTTAGCGGTTGTTTTTATTCCTTTCCTTATAGTTCTTTTTATCGAGTTTGTTCTCAGGATTGGAATGGGACCTTTTGTAGAAAGGTTATCATTTTTCTCAGGCATTTATGCTTCTATAATAGCGGTCTGCTCTTATGTCTGGATTCGAAAAAAGATTATCTTCGCCTTCTTACCTATAATTCTATTCAGTATAATAATCGCTATTTTCTTCAAGGATGAAACCACTATGATTTTCAGGCTTCTCTATTATTTTATGTCACTCATTATCCTCTCATCTTTTTCTATTATTACTTTTGCGGTTTCAAAGGTAATTAGAAAACGCAGCGTTTCTTATTCCATTTATATCCTCCAATTTTTTGTTGGACTTTTTATTTTTCTCTGCGGAATGAGCATTACTCATATTTTATCAAGCTTCTTTAATCCTCTGGTTACTATTGTTCAATCCCTGATATCCGGGGTAAGTGAAGGATTGCTTGTTGGAAGTGGAGTTACAACAATTGTAATCATGCTTTCACAAAAGAGGGATTAACTATGGGTTTCCTGTTACAGTTCCTGGCAACAAAAGCAATTGCTCCTATACTTGGCTCTATAGTTCTTCTGAGTATGGGAGAACACCCTGTTTCACTTTCAAAACCAGAGGTTTTTGTAAGTGGTGACACGCTGTTTATCTCAACAAGGGTTAACAATGGATTTACAAAAGAACTGATGGAAATTGTAAAAAGTGGAACACCTGTAACATTTAGACTGAAGATAGAAGCAGTTGAAAATATCTACTTTATTCATATCGTTAAGTATAATATAGAAAAAAGGATGTACACCATTGAACGTGAAGGAGAGAAAGGAGAGGTTAAAACAGAGGATGAGAAAAAGATGCAAGAGTTTGTTTCAAACTTTTCCCGTGTCTTTATTCCAGTGAAAAAGATACCCTCATCACAAAAGATTATAATAAGAATATCTCTTGATTCTGTAACACTTGAGTTTCTCGAGGATGAAGAATTCGATTTGATGACACTATGGAATTATAGAAGCCCACAGCAAACGATTAACATAAAATCTAAAAATCCATAAGCCCGAATGATGAAAAAAACAACAATTCTTATATACCGGATTAAAATTAACTATAACGATATTAACGAACTAAACGATAGTAACTATCTAACGATTAAAACGAAACAGTCTTTTTAGCCATTTTTAGAGAAAGATGAGCCTACGATTTAAATTTATTATTACAAATTTCATTATAATTATTATTACAATCATACCTCTCACCATATTTACACTCAGGACAACGGAGTTTAAACTTGGTAAGAGCATTCCTGAAATTGAAAAGGCATTAGAGGATGCTGTTATACATACACCTGTGGGAGCAGAGAAAGAACGAGCAATTGAAGCACTCAAAAAATACAGGCAGATGATGGCATTAAAAAGACCATTAAAAAGAGAGTTTATTACCTTTACAATCCTTCTCTCCTTATTTATTATTCTCTTCTCAACCTTGCTGACTATTCTTGTTACGGTAAGAGTAACAACACCTCTTAGAAAACTCGAAGACGCAGCAAATAGACTCTCAATGGGAGAATTTCCAAGGATTGGTGGGGCTCGTTCGAATGATGAAATCGGTAATCTTGTTGTAACATTCAACAGTATGTCTGCTTCCCTTGAAGAGAGCAAGAAAAGATTAAAGATTGCAGAACGCGAAGCAGCCTGGAAGGATGCAGCGAGAGCCGTATCTCATGAGATAAGGAATCCACTCACTCCTATAAGACTTGCAACAGAGAGATTAAGAGAAAAAGCGAGAAAGGGAGAAGAAGATATTGATGAAGTAATATTAAATACAACGGGAATGATATTAGAAGAAATTGAAAGCCTTGACAGTATTGCAAGAAGTTTTTCTGAGTTTGCGAAACTCCCGGAGCCGCGAAAAAAAATGGATGATGTGAATAAAATTATAAAAGAGGTCAGCTTCCTTTATTCGGAATACGAAGGAGTAGAGATTAAACTCTCACTCGGCGGAAACATCCCGGAATTTTTAATTGACAGGGACAGGATTAAAGAGGTTCTGATTAATATCATTAAAAACAGCATTGAGGCAATGGATGGAAAAGGTCTGATTCAGATAACATCCGAGTTTGATGATAAAGAAAAAAGTTTAATGTTGTCAATAAAGGATAATGGTGCGGGACTTACCGTTGATTCCTCGCTTGTTTTTGTCCCGCATTTTACAACAAAGGAGAAAGGGAGCGGGCTTGGCCTTGCAATATCAAAAAGAATCATCGAAGCACACAATGGAACAATAGAAACAAAAAGTAAAGAGGGCGAAGGAACGGAGTTCATAATCACCATACCAAAATAGGGGTCAGGTCTTCACATTT